>CABVEH010000074.1 GCA_902497215.1 uncultured Eggerthellaceae bacterium
GGACTCTCGATGAAGCCGAACTCGTTCACGCGGGCGTAGGACGCCAGCGATCCGATGAGGCCGATGTTGGGGCCTTCAGGCGTCTCGATGGGGCACATGCGCCCGTAGTGGGAGGTGTGCACGTCGCGAACCTCGAAGCCTGCGCGCTCGCGCGAAAGGCCGCCGGGGCCCAGGGCCGACAGGCGGCGCTTGTGGGTGATGCCCGCCGCGGGGTTCGTCTGGTCCATGAACTGCGACAGCTGCGAAGACCCGTAGAATTCCTTGACCGCCGCGGTGATCGGGCGGATGTTGATGAGCTCGTTGGGATTGACGTCGTCGCTTTCCTGGATGGACATGCGCTCGCGCACGACGCGCTCCATGCGGGAGACGCCGATGCGGAACTGGTTCTGGATGAGCTCGCCCACCGTGCGGATGCGGCGGTTGCCGAAATGGTCGATGTCGTCGGAGTGGTAGCCCTCGACGCCGTCGTGCAGCGCGATGATGTACTTCATGGTGCGCACGATGTCCTCGTTGGTGAGGGTGGAGGAATCATTCTCGGCAGGGTCTTCGTCGAGCTTCTTGTCCATCTTGTAGCGGCCGACCTTGGCAAGGTCGTAGCGCTGAGGGTTGAAGAACAGGCCTTCGAGCAGCGTGCGTGCGGAATCGACCGTGGGCGGCTCGCCCGGACGGAAGCGCTTGTACAGCTCGATGAGGCTCTCCTCGCGGGTGGTGGCGGGGTCGCGTTCCAGCGTGCGGCGGATCATCTCGGAGTCGCCAAGCAGCTCGATTATCTCCTCGTTGGTCTCGGCCAGGTCGAGTGCGCGGATGAGCAGCGTGGCCGGCTGCTTGCGCTTGCGGTCGATGCGCACCGACAGGATGTCGCGCTTGTCGGTCTCGAACTCGAGCCATGCGCCGCGGCTGGGGATTATCTTCGCACTATATATAGTCTTGTCGGAGGTCTTGTCGCGTTCCTGGCTGAAGTAGACGCCGGGCGAGCGGACCAGCTGGGAGACCACGACGCGCTCGGTTCCGTTGATGATGAACGTGCCGCGCGGGGTCATAACGGGATGGTCGCCCAAGAAGACCGTGGTCTCCTTCTGAACGCCCGTGTTGTGGTTGGTGAACTTGAAGACGACGTTGAGCTTCGCCTCGTAGGTGACGTCCTTCTCCTTGCATTCGTCGACCGTGTAGACCGGGTCCTCGAAGTAATGGCTCACGTACTCGAGGGTCATGTCCTTGGCGTTGGACTCGATCGGGCCGATGTCCTTGAATGCCTGGGCTATGCCTTCGGTGCGGAACCACTCGAAGTTGTCCGTCTGGATGCCGATCAGGTTCGGAAGGTCCATGACGTCGGGGATCTTCGCGAAACTGCGCCTCTCCCGGTAGAGAGTGCTGGCCGGCTTCTTGGATTTCTTAGCTTTAGCCACGAAGCTGTTCCTCCTTTTAGGTAGCCAATCCCGCGCTTTCGGTGTAAAAAGCGCAAGGTTCTAACCTAGATAAAGAGGATTTCCCTGTCAAGGAAAATTTCTAAGAAATGTGGAGTTTTTATGTTTTCGTGCGTGACAGTGCTCGGGTCATCTGTCACGTCATACGCAAGGCGCTTCCTGCCGTCTTGGCTTTTGGCATGACGTGACAGATGGCCCGAGCACTGTCATGCCCTGCCACGCGCTAAAGCCCGAGGGCCTTCTTCAGCGAGGAAACGCGGCGGCGGCTGACGGGGATCTTCTCGTCCACGCCGTTGAGCGTGAGTGAAAGCGTGCCGCCCTTGATCGATTCCACTTCCTCGATCATGGACAGGTTGACCAGGTAGGCGCGATGCACGCGGAAGAACCCGTGACCGTCGAGGCGCTTCTCGAGCTGGGCCAGGCTGACCGTGGAGAAGTAGCGGTCGGCATCGGTTTGAAGGTAGGCGTAGTCGTCGCGGGCCTTCACGAAGCGTATGGTGTCGATGCCGATGAGGATCTTCTTGCCGCCCTTCTCGACGGGGATGCGCTCGTTCTTCTGCGCCTGGGCCTGCAGCGAGACCTGCTCGCGCACGCGGTTGATGGCCTGCGCGAGGCGCTCGGTTTCGACGGGCTTCATCAGGAAGTCGATGGCGTTCACCTGGAAGGCGTCGACCGCATGCTCGCTGTAGGCCGTGACGAACACCACGGCGGGCGGGAACTTGAGGTGCTTCAACGCCTCGGCGAACTGCAGTCCGGTGGCGTCGGGCATGTTGATGTCTAGGAAGATGACGTCGACGGGGTATTCCTTGAGCTTCTCGATGGCTTCGCGAACGCCGGCGGCCTCGACCACGACCTCGACCCCGCCGACCTCGCCTAGCAGGTAGGTGAGTTCGGAACGCGCAGGCGCTTCGTCATCGACGATCATTGCTTTAAGCATCTATACCCCTTTAACAATTAACTGGTCGTCCAATTATAATACTTTTCGACGCCGTTCACCGAATAAATGGCAGCTTCCCAAGATTCCACTTGAACTGGAAGGTTTTTCGGTGATGAGTTTTTGGGTGGTGCCCGGGGTGGGATTCGAACCCACATGCCTTTCGGCATCGGTTTTTGAGACCGACATGTCTGCCATTCCATCACCCGGGCAAGCGCAGGTTATGAAAGTATACTACTTCTTCTGACGCATCTCGAAGGCGCGGATGGCCGCCCTTGCCTGCTTGCGCGAGGCCTCCTCGTCGTAGGCTGGAAGCATTATCGTGAACGTCGAACCGACGCCCTTCTCGCCCTTCACCTTTATCTGGCCCTTGTGCTGGCTGACTATCTCCTTGACCACCGAAAGGCCTATGCCAAGGCCGCCGCTCTTGCGGCCACGGTCGGAATCGGCGCGCCAGAACCGGGAGAACACCATCTTCTCCTCCTCGGGGGAAAGGCCGATGCCCGTGTCGCTGACATCGATGACGGCCCAGCCGTTCTCCCTGCGCACCGTGACGTCGATGCGACCGCCTTCGGGCGTGTAGCGCACGGCGTTCGACACCAGGTTGGCCACGGCCTGCTTGATCATGTCCTTGTCGCAGACGGCCTTCACGGTGCCTTCGACGTGGGCCTCGATCTTGAGGCCGGAGTCCTGCACCAGCATCTCGTGCGAGACGACGACGGCCTCGGCCAGCTCGCCGACGTCGCAGACCTCCTCGTTCATGGGCTGCGACCTGCGCTCGAGCCTCGACAGCTTCAGCAGGGCGTCGACCAAACGCGAAAGTCGGCGCACCTCGCTTTCGATGAGCGAAAGGTGCTCGGGGTCGGTGTCATACACGCCGTCGAGCATGGCTTCCACCGTGGCCTGGATGGCCATTAGCGGCGTGCGCAGCTCGTGCGCGACGTCGGAGGTCAGCTGCATCTCCATCTGGCGGTCCTTCTCGATGGACTCGGCCATGGCGTCGAACTGCTCGCCCAGGCGGGACAGCTCGTTTCCTCCCCGCATGCCGGTGCGCGCCGACAGGTTTCCTTCGGATATCTCCTGCGCGGCTGCGGAGATCTTCCTGACGGGGCGGATCAGCGACCTGGAGAACCACAGGCCCACCAAAGTGGCCACGATGACCGACGCGGCGCCGGCCATGAGCAGGGCATGGTAGGTGTTGTCGCGGAACGCGATGTCGAGGCGGTTCATGAGCACGTCGGAGCCGTATATCCATATGCGGACCGAGCCGACTTCCTGCCCTCCGTACGTGACGGGGGCGATGGCCACCTGCGACGCCGCGCTGGGGCCTTCGCCCTTGGCGCCCGAACGCCCGTCGCCCACCGACGAGTCGTAAAGGGTGGCGCCCTCGGAGTCGAGCACCATGAGTCCGGCGTCGTCGCTCAGCTGCAGGTTCTCCATCACGAGCCCGTAGTTGACCGATGCCATGGACCGCACGTAGCTGTACTCCTCGGATATGCGCTCGGCGGCGAAGTTCGCGACCGACTTCATGTTGTCGGACGTGTACGAGGCGAAGTATGCGCCGAACACCAGCGCGACGACCGTGATGGTCAACGCGGCGGTAATGGCCGCGACCATCGCGAACGCGACCATCATCGACGCCCGGTAGGAATTCCGAAAGCGCCTATGCTTCCCCTCGTTTTGCGGCATGTCTCTTGCTTCTGCTGGAAATGGACGAACTTGCAACCCCTGCGTCTAAGGGAGGCTATTTGCCTTCGCCCTTCGACGGGTCCTCAAAACGATAGCCCACCCCGTGGACGGTGTGCAGCCATTTCGGATTCCTCGGATTATCTCCAAGCTTGGCACGCAAGTTCTTCACATGCGAGTCGATGGTGCGCTCGTATCCTTCGAAGTCGTAGCCGAGCACCTTCTCGACCAGCTCCATTCGCGAATACACGCGCCCCGGGTAGCGGGAAAGCGTGGCCAGCAGCTTGAACTCGCTGGCCGTCAGGTCGACCTCTTCGCCGTTCACCAGCACCTTGTGGCCCGTCATGTCGATGGTCAGCTCGCCGTACTCCATGGCCTCGCGCAGCGGCTCGCGGTCGGAATTGGCGCGGCGCAGAAGGGCACGCACGCGGGCCACCAGCTCGCGCGGGCTGAAGGGCTTGACCAGGTAGTCGTCGGCGCCGAGCTCGAGCCCGATGATGCGGTCCTCGATCTCGCCCTTGGCCGTCAGCATGATTATCGGAACGTCGGAGGTGTCGCGGATGACCTTGCAGACCTTCTCGCCCGAAACCTTCGGAAGCATGAGGTCGAGGATTATGGTGTCGAATTCGTGCTTGCCGAACTCGTCGATGGCCTCCTTGCCGTCCTCGACGGCGGTGACCCAGTAGCCTTCCTTCTCGAGGTAGGCTGCGACGGCCTCGCGGATGCTCTTCTCGTCCTCAACCAGGAGGATGCGCTTGGTCGCTGAACTCATCTGAACCTTCTTCCAACTGCTAAACCCTGGAAAAGCAGCCCTTGTGACGGGCAGTTTGCGTTTATTGTATCCATTATCCGCGGCACGACGACAATGCGTTGATGGAATGACATAATAGCGTCATGCATAACGTGCCATACACGCGCCAAGGCGCGATCGAGAACGAACCAGGCCACATGTCTGCAAGCAATCCGGCGATGACGAGAAGGGGCTTCCTGCAAGGCGTAGCAGGGGTCGCCCTAGCCGCAGGTGCCGGCGCCCTGGCAGCGGCCGCGTCTCCGCTCTGCGGCCCCGAAGAAGCCCGGCAAGCCTGGGCGGCCGACGAGCCCGACACGCTCTCCGTGTCGCAGGACCAGGTGTTCACCACCGACGACTGCGAGTACGTGGACGACCTCGGATCCAAGCTGACCATGGTGTCGCAGGCCTCGCTCCCCTACGGGACGCTGGTGTGGGCCGACGACGACAACGTGGCGTGCTGCCTTCTGCCGTGCGAGACATCCGACCCGCTGGTGCAGGTGGGAATGCTGTCGCTTGCGAGAGGCGAGCTGTCAACCGTTATCGACAAGGCCGCCGGGGCAAGCGAAGGCTTCCAGATCTTCGACGCACGCCTGAACTCGACGGGCGCGGCGTGGGTGGAGGCCGATATCCTCAACGGCAAGTGGCGCGTATACACCGCCCGCATCAGCGGAGGCTCCGTCCTTTCGCCGCAGGTGGCCACCGAAGGCACCTCGGAATGGGAGACGCCTTCCATAGCCGTTTCTGGAGGGTTCGCGTTCTGGCAGCTCATGCCGGTGAAGGACGGCCCTGCCTCCGAAGAGAACAGCCTGCTCATGAGGGTTCCCTTCGGCGCCGGATCGTCCGAGGCCAAGACGGTGCTGGAATCCGAGGGGCGGTTCGCCTGCCCTCTGGCTTCGACCGCAAGCGGAGTGGCCGCGGCACCCCGCGCGAACGCCAAGGGCGTCTACTACGAGCTCACGCACGTCGATGCCGACAGCGGGCAACTCACCGACACGCTGATCCTTCCCGCCTCCATGAAGCCGACCTACGTGTCGTACGGCGACACCGGGTTCAGCTTCGCCTTCGAAGACATCTACGCATACGGCGACGGCATTTCCAACCTTGGAACCTACACCCCTGCAGACGGAGACGTCGGCGGAAGCTGGCTGCGCTTCGCCAGGACGCCGTTCGCCCCGGCGGCCTGGAGCGACGGGCTCACGTTCGTGAAGTCGACGGGAGTGGTAGCCGCAATCGACGCCGCAGGCAGGCGCTACTACACCATCCAGCCCGAAAACGCCAACCAGGGCTACGGCGAGTTCCTGGCATCAAGCGGAAGCCGCCAACGCATCGTCACTTACAGCAACGTCGACTACACGCCCCTCAACAAGGCCCGCATCGTCGAATGCAACGTCCGCATCTGGGACGTTAGGTAGCTTCCGGAAGGGCGCAAGACTTCCGCGCTCTCCGCAGGGCTCGGCTCCC
>CABVEH010000075.1 GCA_902497215.1 uncultured Eggerthellaceae bacterium
TCGGAGCTACCAAGACCTTTCAGGCCGCCTTCGGGCGGCCTTTTTCATGGAAGAGGCGCAATGACTGCCGACATGCCATTCGATTTCCCCTACGAAGAGGTTCCAGGCGAGCCTTCGGGGGATGCGCTGCGCAGGCATTGGGGCATCGCGCACGGCCTTCAGGCGGTAGACGGCCTGCAGACGTCCGCGCACCTCAACGGCCTGTCGCAGGAGAACATCGACGGCGTGAGGACCCTGGAGGAAACGGGCGGGATGCTGCGCGCCTACTATGCGGCCATGGCGGACGCCCCGGCAGGAGATGCCGGTTCCGCCCGCGACGAAAGCGAGCAGGAGGCGGACTTCGTCGCGTTCCGCATCGCGGAGATGCTGGCCAGGGGCGCCTTCCTCTTCTCGCCGGACATGCTGAGGCGCATCCACGCTCACATCTTCCAAGATCTCGACCCTGCCAAGTACCGTCCGGGCGCTTACAAGGACTGCGCCCTCCAGAAGCAGGAGCTTGTGCTGAACGGCGACAGCGTGGTGTACGCGGACCCGTCGTTGGTGGATGCGACCCTCAAGGTCGCCTTCGAGGACGAGCTTGCATCTTCGCGGGGCACGGGGCGCTCCGACGGTTTCGTGGAGGGAATAGCCAGGTTCGTGGCCCGCTTGTGGCAGGTTCACCCTTTCGTGGAGGGGAACACGCGCACGGTCGCCGTGTTCGCCGTGCTGTACCTGAACGACCTGGGGTACGACGTGACCAACGAGCCGTTCGAGAGCCATGCGAGGTACTTCAGGGACGCGTTGGTGCGCGCGAGCTACCGCAATGCGAAGGCCGGCGTCTTCCCCGACCTGTCGTTCTTGATGAAGTTCCTGTCCCAGGCGCTTGGAGGGCCCGAGGAGCCGCTGCGCTCCAGGGATCTGATGGTTGCTCCGCTGTTCGACGATCCCTCGCTTCTGCGCAACGTCCCCGCCGAGAAGGCGCTTGCGGGCAGCGCAGAAGCCTTGAATCGCGAAAACACTCACGGTGGGTGACAATTCGGCGTGCGCGACTTGTAATTCGAAAGCCCCGGAAGGGGTGATTCCTCACCGTTCGGGGGCTTGCAAAACAAAAGCGCCGGATGCCGTGAAATACTCACCGATCGGGCGCTTTAACAATGTGAATAGTAGCACGATTACTTGATCTTTACCACTTCGCCCCTGCGATTCACATATAGCAGTCTTCTTATATGCGTCAGATTGGTCGCCCATTTTTCCACCTCAGCACGGATTTGCTCATCGGAAAGATGGGACATGCGTCTTGAGTCAAAGATAATGTCACGTGACTGATGGAGGGCTTCGCGAAGTCGTTTCTGAATAACACGAAGGTTGTCGGATGTAGGAGACTTGACCTCCCAGACTACATGATTGGCAACAAAATCAGCTGATTTCGCCCTGTTGCTTTGCATGCGTTCAATAAAATCAACGTCGTAACCGCAATCAGCTATTGCACGTGCAGTAGCCATCTCATGTTCAGGGATGTTGAGATTGGAGGGGGCGGTTATTTTGCCTTGGCGTTTGGTCATGCGGCCAATTATACGCACTGGGTTAGCGCTTTACGATAAGTGTTTAACCCAAATTCGCAAATCGACGCAGGCCTATGCCGCATCTTGGCGTTCCTCGGTAACGCTAGGGGACCAGATGTCCCATGCCATATGTTTTCGCCACTATGCGGCTTTACCGTAGTTGAGTAAGAACGCAATATTCGCGGCAGGAGGAGATTATGGACGTCGACAAGGCAATGCGGGACCGTTATTCGTGCAGGAAGTTCACGGGCGAGCAGGTTTCCGACGAGGAGCTCGAGGCAATCCTGGAGGCCGGACGCACGGCGCCTTCGGCGTGCAACAACCAGCCTTGGAGGTTCGTAGTGCTGCAAGGCGACGACCTGGCCAAGGTCGACGCGTGCAGCAAGTGCCGCTACGGGGCCCAGACGGCCATACTCGTCTGCTTCGACGTGGACGAATCGGCGAAGAACCCGGCCGTCACGCCGGACTACGGATGGATAGACTGCGGGCTCGCCATCATGCAGATGGCGCTGGAGGCGGAAAGCCTGGGCGTGGCGTCGTGCATCGTGGGGGCGTACGACCCGGCCGCCGCGCGCGAGGCATTCAACATTCCCGAGAACGTCGTCACCTACCAGTTCCTTATGCTGGGCCATGCCGGCCAGGGGCCGTCGCGGATGCATTTCGACCGGCGACCCATGGAGGAGATCGTCGTCCGCGGAGGGTTCTAAGCGCGGGGAGAGGCGACCGTCCCCAGCATTCCCGTTCGCGCGTGAAATGGTTTATGCTTGTTTGCATTGAAGGAAGGGAGTTCTTGCCTCCCTGTGATCGAGAGGTCGCCGATTATGGTCTTGGAAAACAAGCTTGGTTTGCGCGAGGAAGCCGACCTCTCCCGCGAGGAGGAGAGGATATCCAAAGCAAAAGCGCTCGAGATGTTCGAGTCCGGAGCGCTGGATGCCCTAGCTCCTGGCACGTTCGAAAGCCTGTGCGCAATACACGGATGCCTATTCGGCGATGTTTACGATTTCGCTGGGAAGATGCGCACGGAAAACATCTCCAAAGGAGGCTCTCGCTTCGCTCCTGTTATGTTCCTAGAGAATTCCGTGGACGCGGTCGAGAAGATGCCGCAGTCGACTTTCGATGAGATCATTGCGAAATATGTCGAGATGAACGTGGCTCATCCCTTTCGCGAAGGAAACGGGAGAAGCATGCGCATATGGCTGGACCAGATCCTCAAGAAGGAACTCGGGCGAGTGGTCGACTGGACAAGAACGACTACTTGCTCGCCATGGAGCGCAGCCCTATCAAGGACGTTGAGATCAAAGTGCTTCTCGAGGCAGCCCTGACCGACGAGGTGGACGATCGAGAGGTCTACATGAAGGGCATCGACGCGAGCTACAACTACGAGGGATACAACGTTTACAGAACGGAAGACCTGGCGTGAGGCGCAAGGCCTGATAAGCGCAGTTGTCGCAAAATGCCTTATGCGGCACTGCTCTCGCTGCTATGGTCGCGCTTCGTCATGCATTCGAGTCCAGCCATGTTTTCCAGGCGGCAAGCTCGCGTCCGCATTGCGCGAGACCCGCGTCGTAGGCGCTGCACAAGGCCTCGTAGTCGGTCGTCTTGTAGGTTATAGGCATGTCGTCAGGACAGAAAACGTAGGCGTCGCCGGCTTCGCGCAGGCTTTCCAGCCTGTCCAGCAGCACGTTGTATGCGCCCGGCCGGTCTTCCAGCGCGCGCACGACCTTCGGGTGCTTGGCGTATGCCAGCCTGTAGGCGTCCCTCTTCTCCATCGACAGCTCGGGCATCCTGTAGCCTCGCTTCTGCGTGCGTACGACGAAGAAGCGCCGGAACCCGTCGCGGATGGCCGCGTGCAGGCAGATTCCGTGGCTTTCGCCCATGCCCCCGTCGACGTAGCGCCGCCCGTCTATCGTGGTGGTCGGCGTGAAAAGCGGGTACGAGCATGACGCCCGCACGCGTTCCAGCGCGTCGGTCATGGTGCGCATGTCGTCGCGAGTCCAGGCCACGGTCTCGCCCGAATCGACGTCGAACGCCTCTATGTGCACGTCGGCCTCGCCGTGCTTCAGCCGTTCGAAGTCGAAAGTCCACTCGTTGTGTTCGTCGGCGTTTTCCTCGGAAAGGCCCTCTAGCACGTACTGCAGGTCGAACGCACCCTTGCCTTCCACGAGGTTCTTCAGCATGTTCCCATCGACTTTGCGCACCGATTCCGTGAAGGTCGCCTTGGCGCGTGCCGGGTCGTGCGAGGCGTAGAATGCGGCAAGCGCCGCCCCGGCTGAGATCCCGTAGGCCTTAGGGAAGACGATGTCGTTTCGCAGCAGCGCCTCGACGACGGCGGCCGTGTAGGCATTGCGCATGCCGCCGCCTTCGAATATCAATGCCACGTCTTCATAGAGCATGCGCCGCCTCCTTTCCGCGACAATGTCGGGTTATGTTCTTGCATCTAAAAGTGTATGCTTCCTACTTGAAGGAAGGGTGGAGCTTTATGTCTGATAGCCCAAATGGTTCTCAAATCGTTCTGTTCGAGTCATCCGACGGCGACGTGGCGCTTGATGTTGCCGTGGATATGCAAAACAACGAGGTATGGCTCAACAGAAGCCAGATGTCCCTTCTGTTCGGTCGCGACGTCAAGACTATAGGGAAACATATTGCCAATGCGCTTCAGGAGGAACTGGCCGATACTTCCAGCCCAACTGTCGCAAAAATTGCGACAGTTCAAGAGGAAGGGTCCAGGACGGTAACGCGTGAGATTGAACACTACAGTCTCGATGTCGTCATCTCGGTAGGTTATCGCGTGAAATCTCAGCGCGGCATCGAGTTTCGTCGCTGGGCAAACGACGTGCTTCGCAGGTACATCATCGCAGGGCGTGCCGAAAACGAGAGGCGTTTACAACAGTTGTCTCAAACCGTGGCGCTGTTGGAGCGCGTTTCCGACGATTTGGACACAAGGCAGGTGTTGGAGGTGGTGAAAAGCTACGCCACCGCACTCGACCTTCTCGACGACTACGACCACCAGCGAATCGGCAGGCCGGAAGGAAACGATTCCGTTTATGTGCTGGATTACGACGAATGTCGAAGCCTTATCGATGCGCTTCGTTTCAGCGGAGAAAGCGCGCTTTTCGGCGTGGAGAAGGATGATTCTTTCAGAAGCAGCATAGCCGCCATATATCAATCCTTTGGAAGTCGGGAGCTTTATCCATCCGTTCAGGAGAAGGCAGCCAACTTGCTCTACTTTATTGTGAAGAACCATTCCTTTCACGATGGGAACAAGCGGATTGCGGCAACCGTCTTTCTCTATTTTCTTGACAGGAACGGAAGATTGTATCGAGAGGGCCAGAAGACGATGAGCGACGGGGCTCTTGTTGCGACTACGATAATGATTGCCGAGTCGAAGCCGGAGGAGAAGGATGCTATGGTGTCGCTCGTGATGAACTTCCTCGCGTAGGACGCAGCCGACGATGCCGAGGTCGCTCATGGGCGGGGCCCCTTTTGATTTTGCCTTTACTGGCTAGAGCAGGCCGTGCTTCTCGTACAGTGACAGTATGCGCTGGTACAACAGCTTGTTGGACAGGTGCTGCTTGAAGGTGACGGACTTCTCTTTCCCTTGCGCCTTCAGCTTGTCCAGCTCGGACTGGGTGAACTGCATCTGGCTCTTCACGTCTTCAAGCATTTGCTCGAAGGCCTGCAGGCGGTCTGTTGCGTTCATTCGCGTTCCTCCTTCGGAGCGTAGGGCATGGCAAGCACGCCGGCCCGGTTTTGAGTGTGGTTCAGAACAGGCTGGTCTGTCGGTCGTCGGGCGCTTTGGGCAACGGCTCGGCTTCCACGTCCAGCGCGATGCCTCCCCGGTCGGCCAAGGCCGCGTAGTCGCCGTACAGCCACTGGCGCGCCTCGTCCTTTTGCAGCACGACGGGCATGCGGTCGTGGACGGGTGCGACCGAGGCGTTGGGCTTCGTGGTCACGACGCTGAACGCGTCGCGGTTGCGCACGCCGGCCAGAAGCGTGGGTCCTTCCGGAAGAGAGAATTCGTACTGGCGCTTGACGGGCTTGCCGGTCCGCAGGCTAGGGACGGTCTCGGTGGCGCTGAGCTCGAAGAAGCCCCAGGTGGGCACGATGCAGCGGCCGTGCAGTATGGCGTCGTGCCAGATGCCGCGCTTCTGGTCGAGCGCCGTCTCGATGCGGGTGTTGAACAGCAGCTTGCGTTCGTCCCATGGCGCTGCGAGCCCCCAACGGAGATCGACCGGCTTGAGGCATTCGCTTTCGGGCGCCATCACGGTGACGACCGATCCGGGACGTGCGATGCGTCTGCCTGCAGGCCACTCGGGACGCGGGTCGAACGGTGTGTCCATCACGATGCGCTGGATGACGCCCAGAACATCGTCCCATTCGAGATATACGAACCTTCCGCACATCGTTTCCTCCTGCAACCTAGATCGGCTCGTGCCGAATCGAACGCTCTTCGCGGCGCAACGCTCCTCCGTCCCCTGTTGCGCCTAGCGCTGCCCCGTGGCCTTGCGGGCGAACTCGAGCAGGGACGTGCACGACATGTCCGGGTGGCATGCCTCAAGCTCGTCGGCGGGGAACATGCCCCACAGCGCCGCAACGGTGAGGCATCCCGCCGCGTTGCCTGCCTGGATGTCGAAGGGGCTGTCGCCGATGTAGGCGCACTTCTCGGGAGCGATCCCCAGCAGCTCGCAGCCGCGCAGCAC
>CABVEH010000076.1 GCA_902497215.1 uncultured Eggerthellaceae bacterium
CGGGCCCCGCCAGAAGCAGGTCGTTTCCCACGAATGCGGCGACGGCGAACCACACCGCCACCCAGAACAGAACGCCGAGGCCATGGGCCACGGCGTTCTCCACGTTGCTCGCGTTGTCTTTGATCCGCCGGTCGGGCATCACATGAGGTAGAAGGCCACGCCGGGAAGGGCTCCACCTATGGAGGCGGGATCCTGCTGGTAGAGAATCCCCAGGTATCCGGAGAGCGCGTCCTTCATCTGCTCGCCCGTGAGGCACACCACGTTGCATCTGGGTATGGAGGCCTCGGCGACCTGCTCGCTGTCGATTATCCCGAGCGACACCACCTCGGGCGCTATGCGCGCGGGGTCGGACCGGGCGATGTCGGTGGACGTGCTGTGGCGGGTGACGAACTCGTCTATGGCCGCGCGCTTGGATTCGACGGTGTCCGTCTTGGCTATGGTCACGCCGGTGATCAGGCTGCCGCGGTCTCCGCCCGTCGCCTCCTCCCAGGCGCGCGTGAGGTCGACCCTCTGCTGCAGCTCGGGATTCTTCATGGTGGCCGCGGTGGCGAAAGGCTGTGGAAGCATGCCCGCCGACTGCGGGTCCTGGGCAATCAGGGCCGCGACCTCGGCGGGCTCCGACCTGAACTGGACGTCCACGTCGTCCCACTGCATGCCGCTGGCCTCGAGCAGCGCCCGAAGGGTGTACTCGGGCACCGAGCCCTTGCCCGTCATGTACACGGTGCGTCCGCGAAGGCCTTCGACGGAATCGAAGTCCGACGCGCTGACGGCGTACAGCACGCCAAGGGTGTTGACGTCCAGCACCGTGATCCCTCCGCTGGTCCTCTGGTACAGCGTGGCGGCCAGGTTGGCTGGCACGAGCGCTATGTCGAGCTCGTCCTGCAGCAGCTTCGGCGCTATCTCGTCGGCGGTGGCGGCCACGGTGAACACGCCTTGGCCGGCGGTCATCATAGAGGCGCTGCTCGAGGCCAGAGCCGATGCGAAGCGCGTCGGCTTCTGCCGCAACGTCTTCGGCCACGTCCGCTTCGGAGGCTTCCTGCTGCTCGGCCTGGCTCGACGCCTGCTCGGATGCGCTTGGGGCACACCCGGCAACGGCCAGCACAAGCGCCAGCATGCAGGCCGCCGCAACGGCTAATGCCGCCCTGCCAAATCTGCGCATCGTTCCGTCGTCGCCGCGCGACGCTCCGCCCGCTGCCTTCCTCATCCTAGGCCTCCGCCTTCGCGCCTGCGTCGTCGGGCATGTGCACGGTGTGCAGGAGGTGGTGCGCCAGCTCGGAGCAAGGCTTGCCGAAGAACTCCTTGTAGAGCATCTGAACCTGCGGGTTCTCGTGCGAGTACCTAAGCGGCGTCTGCGTGCGGTCCATCGCGCGCAGCGTCTGCCCGCGCACCAGGCCGAGCTCGCGGTCGCTGCCGTCAATCGGCTGGCCGCCTCCGCCGGCGCATCCGCTGGGGCACGCCATGACCTCGACGAAGTCGTACTCGACGACGCCCTCGCGTATCGCGTTCAAAAGCGCGTCGGCGTTAGAAAGCCCGTGCACGACGGCGCAGCGCACTCCGGTGCCGTTCATGTCGAAGGCGCCCTCGGTCCACGCTCCGTGCTCGGACACCGCGAAGTCGAACCCGTCGGGCGGGGGCAGCTGTCCGGTGGCCACGTAGTAGGCGGTGCGCAGGGCGGCCTCCATGACGCCGCCCGTCGTGCCGAAGATGATGCCGGCCCCTGTGAAGGTTCCGAGCGGGTCGTCCAGCGGCATGTCCTCGAGCGTGTTCACGTCTATTCCCGACGCCTTTATCATGCGCGTGAGCTCGCGAGTCGTCAGTGACGCATCCATGTCCGGCGTGCCTTCGTGCGAGTTCATGGGAAGCTCGATCTCGTGCTTCTTCGCCGTGCAGGGCATTATGGCGACCGAGAACACGTCCTCGGGGGCAAGCCCGTTCTTCTCGGCGAACCAGGTCTTTATAACCGCGCCGAACATCATCATGGGGCTCTTCGCCGTGGACAGGTGCCCCACGACGTCGGGGTATGCCGCCTTGGCACGCTTCACCCACGCGGGGCAGCAGCTGGTGAACATCGGCCACCTCACGCCGTCTTCCTCGGCCGCCTTGCCCAGGCCTTCGAGCAGTTCGGTGCCTTCCTCCATGATGGTCAAATCGGCGGCCAGGGAAGTGTCGAACACGTAGTCGACGCCCATCTTCTTGAGCGCCGCCACCATGCGTTCGACGGAAAGCGAGCCGTCGTCCGCATCGAGCCCGATTCCCCACGACGTGCGCGCGGCGGGAGCCACCTGCACCACGGTGGTCTTGCTGGGGTCGGCGATGGCGGCCAGCAGCTTCTGGGTGTCGTCGCGCTCGGTCAGCGCGGCGGTGGGGCAGTGGGTTATGCACTGCCCGCAGGCGACGCATCCGGCCTCGCGCGTGGTTGCGCCCCCGCGGACGCCGATCGCGGACCGCTCGCCCGACCCCACGAACTCCCACACGCCGATGCCTTCCAGCCTGTCGCATGCGGCGACGCATCGGCCGCATTTCACGCAGCGGTTCCCATTGCGCTGCACGATGGCCCCGCTGGGCCATTCGGCGCGCTTGCCTTTCAGAAGCCGCCTGGAATAGGGCGACGGCGACTCCATCATGAACGTTCCCGTGGGGTCCCATTCGATGAGCCCGGCTTCGAGGAGCAGGGCCTGGAAGCGGCACGTGCCGTTGCGGAAGCAGTACGCGCAGTTCAGGTCGTGGCGTGAAAGCAGAAGCTTGAGGGCGGTGCTGCGGGCCTCGCGCACCGCATCGGTGTCGGTGTGAACCGTCATGCCGTCCCAGACGTGCGTGTTGCAGGCGGCTGCAAGCCTGTCCTCGCCTTCCACCTCGACCACGCACACGCGGCATGCGCCGATGTCGTTCAAGTCGGCGAAGTGGCATAGCGTCGGGATGTCGATGCCGCCCGAACGCGCGGCCTGGAGAATCGTCGCGTCGTCGCTGGTCTCTATGGTCTTGCCGTCTATGACGACGCTTGCCGGATTGCTTACCATGTTGCCACCTCCTGGCTGCACGTGGCGCCGAAGCCGTAGTGGTCGCAGCGAAGGCACCGGCTGGATTCCTGGGCGGCCTCCTGCGGGCTCATGCCCAGCTTTGCGAGCTCGAACGTGTTCGCTGCCTCGGCGAATATGACGTCCTTCAAATCGATGCGCCCGTGCGGGCCTATGGCCGGCCTTGCGTTCGGCACGTCCACGTAGTCGTGCACGTCGTGGGTGTATCCCAGCGCGTTGTCGATGTTCGCAGCGGCCACCTTGCCTGCCGCTATGGCCTTGATCACCGTGGCAGGGCCGCTGACGGCGTCTCCGCCTGCGTACACAGGCCCGGGAGCGTCTGCTATGGCGCCGTCCTCGCGTGCGACTATGCACCCGCGTTCGGTCTGCACCACCTTCGAGAACGCGTCGCTGTCTATGGCTTGCCCGATGGCTATAACCACCACGTCGCACGGGATCTCGCGCTGCGCAACGTCGGCGTCGACCGGCGCAGGCCGTCCTCCGCGTCCGATGGCGCCGATGATCTGCGGCTGCGTGACAAGCGCCTCCACCTTGCCGTCGGCGTCGGCCTTGATGGCCACGGGCGCCTCGAGCTGCGTGATCTGGCAGCCTTCGGCCTTGGCTTCGTCGATTTCTTCGGGAAGGGCGGTCATGTCGGCTATGCGGCGCCTGTAGACGCATTCCACCGATTCCGCGCCCAGGCGCTTGGCCGTGCGCGTGCAGTCCATGGCGACGTTGCCGCCTCCGACCACGCATACGCGCTTGCCCGAGAAGTCGGGGGCGTTGCCGCTTGCGACGTCGCGCAGGAATTCGACCGCCGACATCACGCCGTCGGCGTCTTCGCCTTCGCAGCCCAGCTTCTTGGCGTCGTGGGCGCCGATGGATATGAAGACCGCGTCGTTGCCGTCCATGAGTTCGTCCATCGGCACGTCGGTTCCCACGGCGCAGCCGGACTTCACGTCGATCCCGGTGCTCAGGATGAAGTCCACGTCGGCGTCGAGCCTGTCCTGCGGCAGCCTGTAGTCGGGGATGCCGTAGCGCGCCATGCCGCCCAGCTTTTCGCGCTGGTCGTAGACGGTCACGGCGTGTCCCATCAGTCGCAGGAAGTAGGCCGCCGTCAGCCCGGCGGGACCGCCTCCCACGACGGCTACCTTCTTGCCGGTGTCGGGCAGCGGAGCCGGGGCCGGCGACCACTGGGCGTTGTCGGCGGCGAACCGCTTGAGCCCGCAGATGTTCACGGCTGCGTCCTCCAACGCGCGACGGCATGCCGACTCGCAGGGGTGCTCGCAGACGTACCCGCACACGGTGGGCAGCGGGTTGTCGTTGCGTATCACGCGCAGGGCGTCGTCGAACCTGCCCTCGCGTATGCATGCGATGTATTCCGGAACGTTCACGTGGGCGGGGCATCTCTTCGTGCAAGGGGGCATCGGGCTTTGCCTGTGCGAGCATGCATCGCGCTCTATGTGGCTCTGCAGGTCCTCGCCGAAGCCTTCCAGCGCCTGGAGCAGCACCTTGCCGGCAGTGAACCCGATGGCGCAGTCGGAGGCGGCGTACATGACCTGCGCCGTGGCCTTCAACGTCTCCGCATCAGCGGCCTTTCCTTCGCCGGCCAGGATCGCATCAAGCTTCTCGACGCATGCGGCCAGCCCGGTGCGGCAGGGCGTGCACTTGCCGCACGACTCGGCGAGGAACATCCTCGCGATCGAGCACGTGTAGTCTATCGGGCACTGTCCCGGCGGAATGGACGCCAGCCTCTCCGCCGCACGTTGCGCCATGCTTGCATGCGTGTCCTCCATGCGCGAGGGGCGCTCTATCGTTAGTCGCGGCATGATCCTCCAATCGTCTTGCGGTCCGTGTAAGCGAATTTCGAAAGCGAATGCAAAAAGCGAATACGAGAATTATGAACCAGTAATGCCGCAAGGTCGGCCGAAGAAGGCGAAGATTTATGCAACGCGCACTCGTGCGGACGCGAAAAAGCGGCATGGCGCACTGCCATGCCGCTTGATTGTCGGGGTGTGTCGGGGGACGCCCCGCTTCCTGCCTTCTGCTCTTCGACGTCAGTGGATGCCAGGCCACACCGCCCCGGTGGCCGGACCCTCCACGTGCTCGTTTTCGCTGGTCGTGGGAATCACGCCGAACTCCTTCAGAAGCCCGTACACGTCGGTGCCCTCTATCTCCTTGAGGCCCTTCGAAAGCGCCAGCTTCTCGATGATGCTCATGTTCATGTCGGTGGCGGGCTTGCCGTCGCGCAGCAGCACGGTGGCGTTGAGCAGCACGCGCACGTCGAACGCGCTTCCCCAGACCTCGGGCACGCCGCGGTCGATGTCCAGCAGAGTGTACACGGCCTCCATGCCGGTGCGCATCGAGTACTCGGTGGTGAATATCGTGTCGCGCGGCGTCTCGGCGAACTGGCCGACGAAGGCGAAGTTCACGGCGCCGTCGGGCACCACCAAGGGCCTGTCGTCCTTGGCGCGCGGCATGAAGAAGGCGGTGATGTAGGGCATCATGCAGGGCACGGTGTTGGCGCTGTTGGCGGCCAGGTCTTCGATCTGGTCCTCAGGCACGCCGATGTGGTACAGCCATTCCTCGCAGATCTCCTTGCCCGTGCAGTCGCGCATGGGCTTCTTCACGTAGTCGCCGGGCTTGTCCGTGAACAGGCTGTACACCCACACGCACACGGTCCCGGGCTTCTGGTCGCGGAACTGCGGCTGGCGGTTGATGGTCCAGCTGAGCAGCCAGCTGGAGTCCTTGACCGAGACGATTCCGCCGGTGACGACGTTACCGGACAGCGGGTCGCGTTGGCATATGGCCTCGATGTAGGGGAGGATGCGGTCGTCCAGCGTGGTCACGGTCGCGCTCTCCCAGTTGCTTAGCTCAGGAGTGCTGCAGAACTTCTCGGGATGGCCGAACTCGGGGCTTTGCGCCGCTATGCGCTTCCACAGGTCCCATCCGTCGCCGGGCACCAGCTCGGGGTCGAAGGCCGCCGGCTCGTCCTGGCTTCCGAACGACGAGTGCGCCACGCAGCTTCCCGGCGTTATGAACACCAGGTCGTCCTCCGACAGCTTGATGGTCTCCTCCTTGCCGCTCGGAGCGGAAGGCTTCGTCCCAGGCATCCCGACCGCGGCGTCGATGTCGGCCT
>CABVEH010000077.1 GCA_902497215.1 uncultured Eggerthellaceae bacterium
CCCGGCCTCATCAACCTTGACTTCGCGGACATCCGCACCGTCATGAAGGACGCCGGAACGGCCATGATGGGCATCGGTCTCGCCTCCGGCGAGAACCGCGCCCTCGAAGCCGCGCAGCAGGCCACCAACTCCAACCTGCTCGAGGCCTCCATCCAGGGCGCCTCCCGCGTGCTGTTCTCCATCGCCGGCGGCCCCGACCTTACGCTCACCGAAGTCTCCGACGCCGCCCGCACCATCGAGATGTGCGCCGACGACAACGCCAACATCATCTACGGCCAGATCATCGACGAGGACATGAAGGACGCCGTGCGCATCACCGTCATCGCCACCGGCTTCAAGCAGAACCCCTCGCAGTCGTCCATGAACTTCACGGGCGGCGGCATTCAGGACATGTTCGCGTCCACCGACTCGCCTTCCACCATGCCTGCCTTCGCAGGCGGCCAGGGCAGCATCGCCGACTCCATGGGCTCTGTCGGCGGCAACTTCCAGGACGACGAGTACATCCCCGACTTCCTGAAGCGTCAGTACTAAGCACGGAACCTAGAACGTGTACATATGGCCCGGGAATGCCTTAGCCGGCATCCCGGGTCTTCTTCTTTGAGAAGGAAAGGCCACAGATGGGAATCGCATCCAGATTCGAGAAGGCGCGCGAAGAGCTGGAGCAGGCCTGCCTGGATGCGGGACGGCCGGCCACGTCGGCTATGCTCCTTGCCGTGTCCAAGACCGTGGGGATCGAAGGCGTGTCCGACGCCATCTCTGCCGGAGCCACCGACTTCGGCGAGAACCGTCCCGAGCAGCTGACGGAGAAGCAGGCCGTGTATCCCAACGCGCGCTGGCACTTCATCGGCAACATACAGTCCCGCCGCATCCGCGACATAGTCCCCTGCGCCTACATGATCCATTCCCTGTACCAGATGAAGCATGCCCGCAAGATAAACGAAGAGGCCGAAGCGATCGGCAAGGTGCAGAACGTCCTCATCGAGGTCAACGTCTCCGGCGAGGAGTCGAAGAGCGGGCTTGCGCCCCAGGACGTGTCCGACTTCCTCAAGGAATGCCTCGAGCTTCCCCACTTGCGTGTCTGCGGCCTTATGACCATGGCTCCGCAGGGCGACCTGTCCGTGGCGGCGGAATGCTTCGCCGGCTTGGCGGGGCTTCGCGACGGCCTGCGAGAGAGCGCGTTCGACGGCCACGAGGACGCGCTGGACGCGTTCTGCCAGCTGTCGATGGGCATGAGCGAGGACTGGCGCGAGGCCGTGCAGGAGGGTTCCACCATCGTGCGCATAGGCCGTGCGATATTCAGCGACGAATTCCAGTCTTAGGGAAAGCGCGGGCGCAGCGGCATGTCGCATAATCTATAATGGACGCAACCTAGTAGACAAGGGGAGCACCCATGGCAAACGGAAGCCTCTTCGGAGACATCAAATCCCGGTTCGGAATCGGCGGCGCGCGCAACGACGCGGCCGACGGCTACGACGAGGAATACGACGACTACGAGGGTTACGAGGAGTACGACGAGTACTCCGACGACTACGAAGAGGAATACGACCCCTACATGGACCGCAACCCCGTGACTACCCGCGGCCGCGGCGAGGCGGGGCTTCCGCGCCTGGTGTCCATGGGCGACGCCCGCGAAAGCGCCCGCGGAAGCTTCTCGCACCGCGACGGGGGAAGCTCGCTGGGGTCCGCCGGAAGGACGTCTTCGGTTCGCTCGTACGGCCGCACCATGGTCGATTCGTCGCTCCCGCCGTCTATGACCGCCGAAGGCACCGCGGCGGCGTCCGCCGCGACGAACAGCCGGCGTGCCGAGGGCCTCGACTCGCTGTTCTCCAGCAGCTCCCGCGCGACGTCCCGCGGGTCGTCCGACATCATCCGCAACTCCATGCAGCTGAGCATGCCCGGCATGCGCCAGTTGCAGGTCATCAAGCCCACGAAGTACGACGACGCCGAGTCGGTGACCAGCGTGCTCAAGGCGAACGACGTCGCCATCCTCTGCTTCGCCAACACCGACCGCGACCTTATGAAGCGCATCCTCGACTTCTCGTTCGGGGCGGCCAGCGCGCTTGACGCCAGCGTCGAAAGCATAGGCAACGGCGTGTTCGCCATCTGCCGCAGCGTGGGCCTCGACGACAACGAGCGCAACGACCTGAAGAAGATGGGGATCGCCTAGCATGACCCAGCCGATGCGCATCGCGCTCGTCGGGTGCGGGAAGATGGGCGGGGCCGCCCTCGACGGATGGCTTCGCTCCTCCAAGGCCCCTGCCGACGCCCTGGAGGCGTCAAGCTTCGTCGTCGTGTCCCCGCGCGAGGAACATCGCGCCGAAATCGGGGTGGCCACAGTGGCCGATGTGTCGCAGCTTCGCGGCCTCGGGCCGTTCGATGCGGTGGTGTTGGCCGTGAAGCCGCAGGTCATGGGCGGTGTGCTGGAAGGGCTGGCCGACGTTTGCGGCGCTGACCTTCCGCTGGTCGTAACCATTGCGGCCGGCATTCCCACTTCGCGCTACGAGGCCGCGCTTGGGCATGACGCCCGCGTGGTGCGCGTCATGCCGAACATGCCGCTGCAGGTAGGGATGGGCGCGTCCGTCGTCGCCGGAGGCAGCAATGCAAGCGACGAAGACGTGCGGCTTGTGAACGATCTGTTCGACGCCCTTGGCATGTCGCGTGTTGTCCCCGAGGACCAGATAGACGCCGTGGGCGCGATAAGCGGAAGCGGCCCCGCGTACGTTGCCTACATGGTCGAGGCGTTGCGCGACGCCGGCGTGCGCGCCGGCCTGGACGCAGGCCTGGCCGAAAGCCTGGCGCTGGAAACCGTGGGGGGCACGTACGCCGCCATGAAGGCCCAAGGCTCGTCTCCGGAGGAGATGCGCATATCGGTGTGTTCGCCCAAGGGCACGACGCTCGCCGCCTTGGCGGCGATGGACGACGCCGGCTTCAAGGAAGTGTTCGAATCCGGTGTTCAGGCGGCCATACGCCGCTCGATCGAACTTGGAGGCAATTCCTAGATGCAGATGTTCCTCGGGATACTGGTCAGGCTGGTAGACGTGTATACGCTGCTCATCTTCGTGTACGTGCTGATGTCGTGGATTCCCACCAAGCGCGGCCTGCTGGCCGACATCGACAACGTGCTGGCGAAGCTGTGCGACCCCTACCTCGACCTGTTCAGGCGCTTCATACCTCCCATCGGCGGGATGGTGGACATTTCCCCCATAGTCGCGATACTGGCGCTGCAGCTAGTTGTAAGGCTTCTGTTTGTCATTTTCTGATAAAGTGTAAGGGCGAATCAGCTACGCCTCGAACCTATTCGAAGGGATTGTAAAATGGCCATCACCTCGCAGGATATCCACAATCAGAGCTTCGCGATCGACCGCAAGGGCTACGACGTCGACGAGGTCGATGTCTTCCTGGAGCACGTGGCCGACGAAATCGACTTCCTCAACGACCAGATCGCCCAGCTGCAGAACGAGCTGATGCAGGCCCGCGAGGCCGCGGAGGACACGACGTCCGCCGAGGAGACCACGGTCATTTCCGCCGATACCACCGGCATCGACGTGACCGAGATCGCCGACGGCGACATGGCCGCGCTCATAGCCGAGAAGGACGCCATCATCAAGGACCTCGAGGAGCAGCTCTCCGACAAGAAGGCCAACGACAACGCCATATCCCAGGCGCTCATCATCGCCCAGCGCTCCGCCGACGAGATCATCGTGAAGGCGAACGCGCAGGCGTCCGAAACCATGCAGGACGCCCGCGAGGAGGCCGACCGCATCATCAACCGCGCCAACGCCGACAAGCAGGGCGTGGTGGACGACATCCACAAGCTCGAAGACGACCGCGAGGAAACCCGCGAGGGATACGCCGACCTGCTGCGCGACTTCATCGAGGACGCGTCCCGCAAGCTCAACGAGCTTGGCTATGACGACGACATCGACTCCATTCCTGGAATCGGCCGCGACGCCGGCCAGGTGGACGTCGTCTACGAAGAGGACGTTTCCATGGACTACCTGCCGGCGGAGGCTGCAGAGCAGGTCACTGCCGCGCCCGTGTCCCCGTTGGCCCCCGGCATCGAGAAGGATCTTTCGGGCTTCGGCGACGTCGAGGACGACTTCGAGGACGTCGACTAGCAGGTCGATTAAAACTTGCATCAGCATGGAGGTCGCTTCGGCGACCTCTTTTTTGTATTGATTAGAAAGTTTCGGATGTTGTTCAAACAGAGGAAGCGGGCCTGTAAGCCGGGTTCTGTCGAGGACGGCCATTTATCTCGAACCGCAGTCGCCTGCGGCCTCTAGCGCGCAACCCGGACGCACGGCAGGGCGGCCGTATGGCGTCCCTATTTGCGTTTGCTCCAGATGGGGTTTGCCAAGCTGCGCCGTTGCCGGCGCACTGGTGCGCTTTTACCACACCGTTTCAGCTTTTCCCAGCCCTGAGACGCCTCGGTGGGCATCTGAGCGTTCAAGCCTCGCTCACGGCGCATATAGGCCGCTCGCTCGCCTTTCACGCCCATCTGCTCCACCGAATGCGCCTCAGTCAACCAGTTCTCGGGGAACGATTGGGGCCGGGAGTCTTCTTTTCTGTGGCACTTTCCATCGGGTTGCCCCGTCCAGCCGTTAGCTGGCATCTTGCCCTGGGGAGCCCGGACTTTCCTCGCACGGCGCCGTGCGATGCACTCCGCCATACGCGGCCGTCCGGCCCGCTTCGTCGTGGTATTCTAGCAAACAATTCTGCAGCCGATGTCGGAAAGGGGACGCATGCCCAGGATTTGCGCGCTTGTTGGCGCGGGCGACTTCAACGCGGAGCGGTTCCTCGAGATGAACAGCGACGGCACATTCGACTACGTCATCGCCGTCGACGGGGGATACGCCATCCTGGAAGAGGTCGGCGTGGCTCCCGACATGGTCCTGGGCGACTTCGACTCGCTGGGCTACGTTCCCAAGGGCATCCGCACGTCCAAGTTCTCGGCGCACAAGGACAAAAGCGACATGGAGCTCGCGTTCGAGCGCGCGAAGTCGCGCCGTTTTGACACCGTGTACGCCTTCGGCGTGCTTGGCGGCAGGCTTGACCACACAGTCGCCAACATGCAGGTAGGGGCCCGCTTCAGCGAGCTGGGGCTGTCTGTCTTCATGGTGGGGATGGACGAGGTGCTGGCCTTCGTTACGGGTCCGGACGTGTTCGAGGCCGAGGCACGCGACGAAGGGACCGTGTCCGTCTTCTCGCTAAGCGACGTCAGCGAAGGGGTCTTCGAGCGCGGCATGGAGTGGGACCTGGACGACGTGACCCTGACGAACCGCACGTCGGAGGGGCTTTCCAACGAGCTCGTCGGCGAACCCGTCATGGTAGGTGTCGAAAAGGGTACCATAGTGGTATTCTTTCCACTGTAAGCAGGACTCGGGCAGGCATTCGGCGCCTTTTGCGCCAGGCTGATTATCTGCGAACGGAGTGGTCGACATGGCTCTGATACGCAAGGTGTACAGGGAGTTCACCGGCGCGGACATCTACAACGCCTGCAGGCTGTGCCTGGGAACCGATTCCGAGTGGCTCGGCAACCGCACGTTGCATTCATGCGTGGCCGAGGCGATCGTGGGCGGCGTGTCTTTCGTGCAGCTGCGGACCCGCAACATGTCGACGCTCGACGCGATAAGGAAGGCGCGGTCGCTCATTCCCGTGTGCCGCGTCGCGAACGTCCCTTTGGTCATAGCGAACGACATGGAGGCCGCAAAGGCCACCGGCGTCGACGGCGTGCATATCGACCGTCCCGGCGTGTCGTGCGCCGAGGTGAGGCGCGACCTTGGACGCGACGTGATCGTAGGCGTGTCGGTGAAGACGCCCGAGCAGGCGCGCGAGGCCGAGGACTCCGGCGCTTCCTACCTGGTATGCGGGCCGCTGCTCGCAGGCCGCGAGGACGGCCCGGACGACCTGGTGCTGCCAGAGGTCGCAAGGCAGATTGCTTCCGAGGTCGACATACCTGTTGTGGGCATGGGCGGAATCAACGCCGCGAACGTGTCCGAGCTTTCGGGTCTGGGGCTTTCGGGGGTCGCGTCGGTTTCCGCGATCATGGCCGCCCCTGACATAGAGATGGCGGCGC
>CABVEH010000078.1 GCA_902497215.1 uncultured Eggerthellaceae bacterium
TTGTCACATTACGTAATGTGACAAATGACCCGACCTCCGACACGCCACGAAAATGTGCTTGAGCTAGCGTGCCATTAGATGTGCTCCAATGGCACGCCCGAACGAAGGAAAGGAACGTCATGATCGACCGTTACACGCGCCCGAAGATGGGCGGCATCTGGGAGTTCCAGAACAAGTTCGACATCTGGCGCGAGATCGAGGTGCTTGCCTGCGAGGCCCAGGCCGAGCTCGGGCAGTGCGGCATCACGAAGGAGGAGGCGCGCTGGATCCGCGACCATGCGGCGGCGGACGCCGAGCGCATCTCCGAGATAGAGAAGACGACAAACCACGACGTCATCGCCTTCACCACGAACATGGCCGAGAACATCGACGCCGACATCCCCGAGGGCGCGGAGAAGCCCAGCCGCTGGGTCCATTACGGCATGACCTCGTCCGACCTGGGCGACACGGCCCTCAGCTACCAGATAGTGCAGTCCATCGACATCATCATCGACGACATCCGCAAGCTCGGCACCATCTGCAAGAGGCGCGCGTTCGAGCTGCGCGACGCCCTGTGCGTGGGCCGAACCCACGGCATCCACGCCGAGCCCATGACGTTCGGCATGAAGTTCGGAAGCTGGGCCTGGGCGCTGAAGCGCTGCGAGGTTCGAATGCAGCAGGCCCGCGAGGTGGCCGCGGTCGGGGCCATATCCGGCGCCGTGGGAACGTATTCCAGCATAGACCCGTTCGTCGAGCAGTACGTCTGCGGCAAGCTGGGCCTGGCCTGCGACCCGCTGTCCACCCAGGTGCTCGCGCGCGACCGCCATGCGCAGGTGGCGTCGGCGCTGGCCGTCACCGCCTCCACGCTCGAGAGCATAGCCATGCAGGTCCGCCTGCTGCAGCAGTCCGACGTGATCGAGGCCGAGGAGCCGTTCACGAAGGGGCAGAAGGGCAGCTCGGCCATGCCCCACAAGCGCAACCCCATCACCGCCGAGCGCGTGTGCGGAATGGCGCGCCTCGTGAAGGCCAACGCGCAGGTGGCCTACGACGACGTGGCGCTGTGGTACGAGCGCGACATCTCGCATTCCAGCGCCGAGCGCGTGGCGCTGGCCGACAGCTTCATCGCGCTCGACTACATGTTCGGGAAGATGGAATGGATGCTCGACGGCCTTCAGGTGTGCCCGGCGAAGATGGAGCACGACCTCTGGCGCACGCGCGGGCTCATCTTCAGCTCGAAGGTGCTGCTGGCCCTGGTCGACGCCGGAATGAGCCGCGAGGACGCCTACGTCGTGGTGCAGCGCAACGCCATGCAGGTGTGGGAGGACATCCAGAACGCCGTCGACGGGCCCACGTTCAAGCAGCGTATCGAGGACGACCCCAAGGTGCGCGAACTCGAGGCCGCAGGCGCGCTGTCTAAGCAGCAGCTCGACGACATCTTCGACCCACGCGCCTTCCTCACCCGCATCGACGTCGTGTTCGACCGTCTGGAAGGCCTCGAGTTCTAGAGGCGCTTCCAGAAAAGGCGGCCCTTTGCGCGGCCGCGCCCTATTGAAAGGCGAACGAGGGACCCTGCAGGCATGGAGATACTGGAATACGACAAGAGAAGGATAAGGCGCATCCCGCGCATCGTGTCGATCGAGGCGATGGTGGGCGTGCTTGCGCTGGTGGCGGCCGTCGTCATGGTATGGATAGCCGTCACGTCGTCCGACAACGTGTCCGTCATGGTGGTGGCAGGCATTTTATTCACGGCATGCGTGGTCGTGGTCATCTTCCTGATGCTGAACCCCGACACGGTGCGGGCCCGGCAGACCGACTCGGTGCTGCGCCTGTCGAGCCAGATCCTCGACCAGATGTCGCAGGGGCTTCCCCCGCGCGTCGCGCAGTCGATTTGCACCATGCTCCTTCCGAACACCGCCGCCATCGCGGTGGCCATCACCGACACCGAGACGATACTCGGCTACGTCGGCTACCTCGAGGCCGAGAACCCGCAGGGGGCGAACATCCGCACGCAGGCCACGCATGACGCGCTGAACGACGGGCAGACGCGCGTCATCTACACGGCCGAGGAGATAGGCCTGCCCAAGACCTCTACCACGAACGTGATAAAAGCCGCCATCATCGTGCCCTTGCGGGTGGGCAAGGAGATACGCGGCACCCTGAAGTTCTACTACCGAAGCTCGCGGAAGATCACCGAGACGCAGAAGTCCATCGCCCAGGGGTTCGGCGAGCTGCTGTCCACCCAGATGGCCGCCCTCGAGATGGAGAACCAGCGCGAGCTGGCGACTTCCATGGAACTCAAGATGCTCCAGAACCAGATCAACCCCCACTTCCTCTTCAACACCATCAACACCATCGCGTCGCTGATCCGCACCGACCCCGCGAAGGCCAGGGTGTTGCTCCGCGACTTCGCCGTGTTCTACCGGTCTACCCTCGAGAACTCGCAGGACCGCATTCCGCTTTCGCGCGAACTCGAACAGACGCAGCGCTACTTCTCCTTCGAAGTGGCCCGCTTCGGCGAGGACCGGCTTCAGATGGAGGTCGACGTGGACTCGGAAGGCGCCGCGGTGTCTTCCATGCTGGTGCCGCCTTTTCTGCTGCAGCCGCTGGTCGAGAACGCCGTCAAGCACGCCATGCCCCCTGAAGGGAAGCTTGTCGTAGGCATCGGATCGCGCATAGAGGGCCCCGACGTGCTGGTCGTGGTGACCGACGACGGCGTGGGCATGGACGACCATGCGCGCGAGAGCATAATGAACCCGCATTCCTCGACGGGATTGGGCATAGCGGTCAAGAACGTGCACGACCGCATGCACGGCTATTATGGTGACGGCGCCGAAATGGTGGTGGAAAGCGAGCTCGGCAAGGGGACCGTGGTCACCCTGCGCTTTCCCGGAATGGCCTCCTCGGTCTCTTCCGAGGCACTTGAGGTTGGCGACGGGCCGACCTTGCGGACAGGGAGGTAGTGAACGTGAACATGCCTGCGACAGCGTTCCTCTTCGTCGGAATGATTGTGCTTGCGCTTGCGGTGATAGCGATGGCGATATGGGTGGCCTCGCTGTCGGGGCGCATAAGAAGGCTGTCCGACAGGATGATGTACGACGCTACGGCCCAGCCGGCCCCTAGGCCGAACCTGCAGCACACGAGGCAATCCCCTGCGGCGACCGGCCCATACGCCCAGCAGCCGCTGCAGCCTTCCGGCTCCTTGCAACCATCAGGTCCCCTGCAGCCTTCCGGGTCGATCCAGCCCATGGCCACGGGGGCGCAAACCGTCAGGTCGGTGCAACCGGCGGTGGCCCGCGTCCACGCCAATGCGGTGCAGCCCATGGAACAGCCCGACGACGGGCAGTCGTTCTTCGAGAACTACCGGTCCCAAAGCGAAAGCCAGCAGACGGGCGCCTTCGGGCGCGAGCGTCCCACCATCCCCTTCGGCGAGGACCGCAACCATGCGGCCAGGCTCGATGCCTACACCGAGGACGCAATCAGCGGCGACTTCGATCCCGACTCCATCGACTTCTCGCGCGTCGCAGGATACAGAAATATTCGTCCGCAGTAATCGGAGCTGGCGTCTGAAGAGGTGGATGCGAGGCAAGCCAAAGGAGCCGAGACTGCAAGGCCTGGCAAAATGGAAACGCCAGGCCGAGTGTGCGAAGCAATCCACTCGGCGAAGCCGAGTTAGTTCGAGGCGACGACGCGTCGAGCGAAACCTCTTCAGACGCCAGCCTCGACGTACGGCATTTGATTCCGGGGCGGTTTCCATCTATCATTCAAGGTTGGCCTTCAAACACGACACGAAAACGCACACGGAAGGGCTGACATCAGTCTCATCCTCGACAGATATCGAATCATGGGGCGCGCCGGGGCGGGCGGTTACGCCACCGTCCAGCATGCCTACGACACGCGTCTGAAGCGCGACGTCGCAATCAAGTGCATCCAGATCACCCAGGCCGACATAGACCGTTCGCGGGTGTCCATCCATGACGCGCAGATAGAGAACGCCAGCCGCGCCCTCCGCGGCGACCGGGCAGGCCGTCGCGATGCGGGCTACCGCCAAGGCGCCCAGGCGCAGGACGACGGCTCGTCGGCCGGGTTCGTCCCCCTCACGTCCAAGATAAGCGAGCCCAGCTTCTTCTCGTCTCGCGAGAAGAACGCGGAACGTCTGGCCAAGCGGCGTAGCTACTTCAAGGAGGCGAAGGCCAGCGCGGGCAACTCGGCCGTGCGGGGCCGCGGCCGCCTGTCCGACACCGAGGACTTCGACGACGACTCGCAGGGTTTCAGCGACCATCCGCTCGACCTCAGCGACTTCGAAGGCTATTCCAGCTTCAAGGGGCCGCGCAACGCCGGCAGGCAGCGCCGTCGCGACATGGACAGCCTGCCCATAGGCAAGAACGACACGGTGGGCCTCCGCGAGTTCGCGGGCCATATCCCTGGAAGGATCGCCGGCGCCGGTGAGGCCGACATAAGCGCCATCGGAGAGCATTCCATAAGCATATCCGGAGTCGAGGGCGCCCCCGGCGCCCGCAAGGGGCGCGGAGCAGATGCCGCACGCGGGGTCGGCCGCAACGGCGCCGCAAGAAGGGAAGACCCCGCATTCGACCCCGCCGTCGACCCCTACGACGTGTACGACCCTTCCGACTCGTTCGAGCCGGTCCCGTACGAAGGCGACAGGCTTGCCCGCGTTGACAGGATCCCGGGGCTCGAAGAGGCGCGCACGGCGGCGCATCTGAACGACGCCAACATAGTCACCGTCTACGACTGCGTGGTCGAAGGCAACATGGCCTACGTGATCATGGAGTACGTGGAGGGGAAGACGCTTGCGAAGATAATGCGCGAGCTGGGCAACGACATAACGCTGGACATGATCGCCAGCGTTTTCGGCTCGGTGTCGCACGCGCTCGAGGTGGCGCACAAGGCGGGCATCCTGCACTTGGACATCAAGCCCGAGAACGTCATCGTGAACAAGGAAGGCGTCGTGAAGGTGACGGACTTCGGGCTGTCCACCCTGATGGACGCCAGCGGCCAAGGCGAGACCGGCGGCGGAACCATCGGGTACATGCCGCTGGAACAGATGCGCCAGCAGCGGCTGGACGTGCGCACCGACGAATGGGCGCTCGCAAGCCTCACATACGAGATGCTTTCGGGCAAGAACCCCTTCAAGGCCCGCAACCTCGACGACGCCGAGCTCGCCATCGAAGGGGCCGAGCTCGTCATACCGTCCCTTTGCTGGGAGGAGATAGACGAGAGCGTCGACGACATCATGTTCGACGCCCTGAGCCCCGACATGGAGGGCCGTTATCCCGACATCGAGGCGTTCTCGGAGGACCTGATGCCGCTTCTGGGAAGCGCGCGGGAAGGCAAGGCGCAGCTCGCCCAGGCGGTGAAAGACTCGGAGTCGCTTCGCGAGGAGAAGGAGCCCCGGCCCCAGAAGCCCTACGTGCCGTTCATCGACAGGCTAGGGATGCGCGGCTCCAACATACTGATGCGAGCCTTTGCGGCCCTTGGGGCTGCCATGCTGGGCGTGATAGCGCTGATGAACTTCCGGTTCGACTTCGCGCAGGCGTCCCAGCAGGCCGCGTCGCAGACCATAGAGGCGGGGTCGAACACCGTCTTCGGGCTGTTCAGCACCGTCCCCATCGCGGCGTGGGCCATCCTAGTGGTGCTGGTCGCGCTGGCGGCGGTCTGGCCTAGGTTCGCCATGCCTGCGGGCTACGTGCTGCTGGTCGTGGCGTTCTTCTTCAACCAGGCGTGGCTCCCGGCGTTCCTTTTGCTTGCCGGGACGGGCGCATGGTGGTGGTTCTTCGGGCGCAGAAGCGACATGATGGCCACGCTCGTCATGCTGCAGCCGCTGTTCGGCTCCATAGGGTTCGCCGCACTCGTGCCGGTGCTAGCCGGCGCGCTGCTCGACGTGAAGGATGCGCTGCTGACCACGGGGATGGCCGTGCTGGGCGCGTTCGTGCTGGCGTCCATGGGGTCGGGCGACGTGATGAACTGGGAGATAGTGCCCAACATAATAGTCGCCGTGAACCCGTCCATCGCCGGCGCGTCCATGTCCAGCGGCT
>CABVEH010000079.1 GCA_902497215.1 uncultured Eggerthellaceae bacterium
AGCACATGGGGACCACCCTGCGCGCTATGTCTATGAGCCTGCGCGCCGCCCTCGAGTCCGTGAACGGCCCGAAGTAGCGCGTCTTGGGCTTGTGCCTCTCGCGCGTGTACTTGATGGCCGGGAACACGTCCCCTTCCGTGACGGCGATGAACGGGTAGCTCTTGTCGTCCTTGAAGTCGGCGTTGTAAAAGGGGGAGTACTGGTTTATCAGGTTCTTTTCCAAGACGAGCGACTCGTGCTCGTTGTCCACGACGATGTACTCGAACGAGTCGATCTTCTCGACGAGGAGAGGTATCTTCGCGCGGTCGTCCTGGAAGTTGACGTACTGGCGCATGCGCGCCCGAAGCTGCTTCGCCTTGCCTATGTATATGACGTCGCCTGCGCGGTCCTTCCAAAGGTAGACGCCTGGAAGCGTGGGGACCTCGCAGAGCTCGCGCTTGATGCGGTCGAGCTTCTGCGCCTGCGTCTCCCCTTCTCGGCGCGAGGCGGCGTTCTCGCCCATCGGGCCTTCCTGCCCCATCTATTCCACCCTGTGCTCTTGGGCCTCGGACACCCGTATGTCGACGCAGTGGTCGTCGTCGCTGTCGGTCAGCTGCTCGTCCTGCAGCATCTTGAGGCCGGCATACGTCACCTCGAAGCCGTCGATGAGGCCTGCAAGGTAAAGCGACCTGAAATAGTGCAGCCCCATCGCGCGCTGGAAGCCGCAATGTTGCGTGACCTGCGCCACGGTGTTGAAGCAGTTGTCCCGGATGGCTTCAAGGAAGATGCGTTCGTTGTGGGATAGCTTCATCGGCGCCCCGTTGCTATGCGTCCATGCCGTCGAATGCGTTTGATGCGGTCGCGGCCCGTTTCTCAGGATACAGAATACCCGTACGCCTGCGCCAAGTCATCCACCAGGCCTGAAACGTCATCCAAAGAATAGGAATACTTCACCACCACGGGCTGGGGTGCGCCTCCGCATTCGCCCATGTCGGCCGTGCCCTGCGGGAGCTCTTCCTCCTCAACCCGCACGAAGTGCGCCTCCACCCTGCAATAGCCCGACTGCAAAAGAGCATAGGCGTAGCATTGCGACTGAAGCCGGTGCTTGTCGGCCAGGCCTTCGCGCGACATGCCCGCATTCTGCCCGGTCTTGTAGTCAATCAGCATGGCTGCCCCGTCGCCAGCGTCCGCAAGGCCGTCTATCTCACCCTCCAGCACGAACGAGCCGCCGTCGGGAAGGGGGACCGTCGCGCTGAAGGGAACCTCTGCTGCTATGCGGGCGCAGGCAGCGAAGGATGCGGCAAGGTCGCTTCCGAACCAAAGCGCGAGGGCGCGCCTGAGCCTTTCCTTCTGCGACGGGCTGAGCGAATGGGCCTTGCACTGGGAATCGATGGCGGCGTCCGACGGGAACGGCAGCCGTCTCGACCCTTGCGCCTGGGCCTCGATTATCGACATCTGACACAGCGCGTGGAACGCTCTTCCCAGGTCGGTGGCGGACTCCTCGTCGAAGGATCGCTCGGAAAGCGCCGAGACCGCCAGGAAGAATCCGTCGTCCACGACCGACTCGTGCCCGTATTCCCACGTGCCGGACCCGGGCCCCTCGGCAGCGGCGTCCGTCGGCGGCGTGGCCCCGTCCGAAAGCGACGTGTACGACCTAAGCACGCGACGAGAATGCGAATACGGCCTGACTTCGCGATGTTCGTCTTCGGCATAGACCGGCACGATCGCCACCGGTTCAGCCTCGTCGTCCGAAGATTCGCGCCCATCGCGCGCCCAAGGGACGCTTTCGAAGTAGGCCTCCACGTCCTGCTGGGTGGAGAAGAGCATCCGTTTCATGCCGATAGGCCCCGCAGCCACCCCGAACTCGTCCTCGAAGCCGCCGTCGGGCTCGCCAAGCGCGTCTGCAAAGGCGCGGTATGCGTCGGCGAACACGCCCTTGTAGCCCGTGGATGGCTTCGTGGTGGCGCCGAACGCAACGAAGAGCGACTCGCGGGCCCTGGTCATGGCGACGTACATCAGGCGCCTGGCTTCCTCCAGCTCCTGCATCTTCTCGTAGGCTTCTAGCAGCCTGTGGGCAAGTTCGGGAGTGTCGGCCTCCGCGATCCTTCGCTTCTGCCGCACCTGGTAGGCGCGCTTCGACTCCCCAGGGCGCGTCCCGCAGCCGTCGAGCGGTTCGCCGAAGGGGTCCAACCCCATGTCCTCGAAGGTGAACGCGGTGACCGTCTTGTAGGCTTCGTACTCCCAAGCGTCGTCGAAGGCGTCCTTCGAAGGCTTCAGCGAAACGTAGGTGAAGCCGTCTATGTTCTCGGATATCAGCGGGGGCTTGTTCGGGGGCATCGTCCCGTCGCGCATCTCGGCCAGGGCCACATGGTCGAACTCGAGCCCCTTCGAGGAATGCACGGTCATTATCTGCACGTATTCCGTGCCCCGCGTGGCAAGCGTGCCGGGTGCCTCCTTCGAATTCTGCAGCATGGATGCGAACCGCGACGACGTCCCCGCGACCCCTCCCGACTGCGCCTCAAGGTCGGCCACGATCCGCAGGGCCTTCGCCACGTTCCCCGCGTCGGACATGGCCTGCGCATCGGCGCGCCCTTCAAGGGCCAGCAGGTAGCCTGAACGCACGAAAAGGCGCCTGAGAGCCTGCGACGGCGCGCCTCGTCGCGCTTCGCGCACGAAGTCCGACAACAGCTGCTTTGCGATCGCGACCGATTCGTTCTCGGCGTCGGTCAGCTCGTCGCTTCCCTCGAACGTGGCGAACGACCTGGAGAGCTGCGTGCTTGCGACGCCGTCCGCCGTCCTTTTCCTGCAGAGCGCAAGCAGCGCGTCGTCGGACACCTGGAGCAACGGCGATGCCAGCACGTTCAGCAAGGGCGCGTCGTCGTATCGGTTCGTGGCGTGCTTGAGCAGCATGTCGACGAGCCCGGCCTGGACGGTGTCGGCGAAGACCGACCCGCCGGTTATCGCGCATTCGAACCCGGCGTCGCGCAGGGCGTCCGCATATGCGTCGGCATAGGTCATCCTTCCCAGCAAGAGCGCCATGCGCGAAGGACGCGCCCCCGCGTCGGCGAGCCTTCTGAAGTGCCGGGCCACCTCGGTCGCGCATACGGCCCGGACTTCGGCCGACGCCACGCCCGGCACGCCCCGCGCGGCCCTTTTCCCATGGACGAACTCGAACTGCACCCTGGGGACGCCGTCGAAGGCGACGGATGCACCCGTTGCCTCGTCGCGGCATGCGTCAAGCCTCAGGAACTCGTCGCCGAAGACCCCAGGCTGCGAGAACACGGTCTCGACCGCGTCGAGCACGTCCTTGTGCGAACGGTAGTTCCCCGTCAGATGAAACTGCTTCCCGCGCCCTTCCTCTATGCTCGCGATGCGCTTCTGCGTCTCCTCGACATCGCCGCCGCGGAACCGGTAGATGCTCTGCTGCATGTCGCCCACCGTGCATACGTTCGACAGCGCGGGCGTTCCCGTGCCGTCGTCGGGCTGTGCGGCAAGCTTGGAGACTATGGCCATCTGGAGCGGGTCGGTGTCCTGGAACTCGTCGAGCATGATGCATTGGAACTGCGCGCGGTAGCGTTCGAGTATCCGCGAATAGGCAGGGTCGGACAGCCTGTCGTTGCAGGCGACGAGCAGGTCGCCTTCCGTGAACTTGGTCTGGCCGGCGGACTTGAGCGCGTCAAGGTGCCTTTTCACGGACTTGGCGAAGCGGACGAGGCTTGCCGCCCTTCCCGACGTGGAGAACATGGACAGGCGCTCGGCCAGGAGCTTGTACTGCAGCCGGTACGCAGCCATCGCCTCGTAGTGGTCGGATTTCTTCCCGAACTTGGGGGTGGTGGAAGGAAACGACAGGACCGACCTGAACAGACCGTCAAGGTCGGGAGGCTCGCGGTCCACATCAAGTGCGTCGTCGTAGGCCGAAAGCCATTCTTCAAGGGACGCCGCGGCAGAGTCCATCCGTTCGGCGATTTCCGGAAGCTTGGCGGCCTCGCCGTCGGGCCATCCGTCCTCGTCGAACAGCCTTCGGACCATGGAGGCCTGCTCCAGGAAGGGCGCCACCGCCTCGCGATAGCTGCACGCCGGTCGCCTCACCACCACGGAGTCGATGCCGTCAGGCGAATACGACGTGGCGTCGAGAAGCGTCTCCACCATGGCGGCCAAGCTGTTGGACGCGTGCGCAGGACCTTCGATGTCCCTGCCTTCGACGAGGTCGACAACCCCGTCGTCGTCGGACTCCATCGCCTCGTCCACGGCCAGCTGCAGCGCCTTCGAGAACAGCTCGGCGGCTGCCTGGGCGGAAAGCGTCTTGAACGAGGGGTCGATGCCGAACTCTATGGCGTTCTCGCGAAGTATGCGCGAGGCCATGCCATGGATCGTCGAGATCCACGCGCCGTCTATCTCGAGCGCGCACCTCATGTAGGCCTCGGACATCCCGCCGCCCTCCGAAGCCTTCTCGAGGAACGCCTGTCTTGCGCGCGACTTGAGCTCGGCGGCGGCCTTGCGCGTGAAGGTTATGGCCAGAACATGGCTGGTGGGGTCGGGGTCGCCGGGGTCGTTTTCAAGGCTGCGCTCCACTGCAGCGACGATACGGCGCGTCAGCGTGAACGTCTTGCCGGTGCCTGCCCCCGCGACCACGTTCACGCTGCAGTCCAGGGCGTCTACCACCTGCTGTTGCTGGGGGTTCAGCGGCATTTCCTCCCCCTTTCGCAGAACGACAGGCTGCAGTGCCTGCAGGCGTCCGCGCACGAGGGTTCCACGGGTATGGACGAGCCGCGAACTCCATCGAGCCGCGACGCCACCGCCTTCTCGACCATGTCGAGGAAGTCCCCGAAACCCATATGGACCGCCGACTTGGAATCCGACACCGCAGCCAGAGCCTTGTCGCCGGCAGTATACGACCCCGTCACGAGGCCGGATGTCGAATCGGCCCTGTAGCTTGCGTACAACGCCCCCCGGCAACGGTCGCCGAACATGCCCAGCCTGCGAAGCGCCTGGGCGTAAACCAATGCCTGCACGTGGCGCGGCAGGGACGAAGGGTCGATGTCCCTTCCCTCGTCGGTCGGAGCGAACGACATGCAGTCGTCGCCGGCCGCGTGCCCCGCGATGCTTCCCTTGTAGTCGATGACCGCGAAAGTGCCGCCGTCCTCGGACACGTCTATGCGGTCGACCTTCCCGCGCAATGCGAAGCCTGCGTACTCGGCGGCGGGAGCGCCGTCGTCTTCTTGGCCGATCGCGTATTCCATTCCGGCGACCCGCATGTCTTCGGGAAGGGCGCGATGGAGCAGGGCGCTTCGCCACACGCGGGACACGAGCCTCTGCGCCGCAAGTGCCTCCATCCCCGTCGCCGCCACGTACCTTCCTTCGTTCGGAGCGGATGCGTACTGTTCCCTTGACGCCGCAGACGACGCCTCGCGGAACGATTCGTAGGCCTCCTCGGGCGAAACGTCGCGAATGCGGCCGGCATCGAAGCGTGCCGCAAGCTCGCGGTACAGCCTTTCCAGCAGCTCGTGAGCGAAATTGCCCGCCTCCAGCGGCCCGAATTCCTCGTCCAGCCTGCGAGGGTTCACGACCCTTTCGACGAACCATTTGTACGGGCAGTCCAGATAGGCCTCCATGGCGGATGCGGACATGGATACGAGGCTCCTTCCCCCGACGCGTCCGCAGCGCATGAAGTCGGGAAGCTCCAGATGGGTCAGGCGCCCCCTTTCGGCCTTGGGAAGCGTTACGAGCGTCGACGGCGCAGAAAGCTGCAAGCCGACGCCTAGGACCAGATGCTCCTCCCCCAGCCCGAAGACGTTCGATTCCAGGAAGGGCGCCAGGTCGGATGGGACGCCTTCCGGCGTGGCTCCACGGGCGGCCGCCTTCGCCTGCGACGCGTCAAGCTGGCCGCCGAAGCGCCTCTCCAGGAACTCGTCGAAGGCGAACGAGGCGAAGCTCTCCTGCGATTCGGCGTCGCGCAGGGGAAGCACGCAGACGAACCTTCTAGCAGCGGCGCGTTCGGATGCGGAGAACACGGCACGCGACCTCTCCATCCTTCTGCGGGGGCGCCGC
>CABVEH010000080.1 GCA_902497215.1 uncultured Eggerthellaceae bacterium
TGATGCCGGTGCACCTCCGCAGGCCATGTCAAAGCCAAGCCTCGTACGTGTGCTTACGAGCGGTCCGGTCATCTGCATCTGCTTGGCGCAGCTCACCATCGGATTCTTCCTTTACTTCTACATGAACAACTATCCCCAGGTGTTCGGAGCCGTGTATAACCTCGATCCGCAGACCGCTAACTTCTACGGAAGCCTGAACGGCTTGTGGGGGATTCCCGGATGCATATTCGGCGGCTTTCTGCTGGACAAGCTCGGGAAGAAGGGAGCGCCCAAACTCGATCTCGTATGCTTTGCTGTGATGCTTGTGGCGGCATGGATCACTACAGGACTCAATGAGAACCTGTACATTCTGCATACCATCCTGACTGCTGTGTTCCCGGGTCTTGTGCTTACGGCTGGCAACTTCCTCGTTCCCCAGATCGTGCGAGAACCCCAGGATATTGGCTATGGCATCGGAACGCTCGGCTTGTTCTACAACATCGGAATCTTCATCGGAAACCCGATCATTCTCAGCGCGGTGCAGGCGTCAAGTGACTGGGCCATGGCCTCTATCATCCTCTCGGTCGTGTCGGCATTCGGCTTCGTGATGGTTCTTATCTACATGGTTATGTCGCGCAAGGACGCCTCTGCACCAGCCAAGGGCGCAAGCGACGGGCCTGCGTCGGCCAACTCTAGCAATTGAAGGAAAGGGGATAGGAAAATGACCAAAGTGGCATCCATATGCATGGCTGCAGACCCTCGAGACAAGGTGCTGAATCGCAACAATATGATCAAGTGGATAGAGCGCGGGGCGGCTGAGGGAGTGCAGCTGATGGTGTTTCCCGAAGAGATCCTGACGGGCGTCGGAACCACCGGAATGCAGCAGTTCAAAGGCGAGGACAAGTTGGCCATGCAAGAGTTAGCGGAGCTTGTGCCGGAAGGCGAGTCGACGCAGGTGTTCGTCGAACTGGCCAAGAAATATGACATGTACATCGTATGGGGCATGGCAGAGCGAGACCCCGATCGCTTCGATGCGACACACAATGTCGCTGTGCTCGTTGGCCCCGAAGGATACATCGGCAAGTATCGCAAGGTGCATTTACCGCTATGCGAGCGCCTGATCCATTATCCGGGATTCGGCGACTACCCCGTGTTCGACACCAAGATAGGCAGAATCGGGTTGGAGGTCTGCTACGACAAGTGTTTCCCCGAGGTTGCGCGCACGCTAGCTCTCAAGGGCGCCCAGATAATCTGCAACCCGATTTGCTGGCCGAATGCGACAGGTACCGACGACGACCCGGATCACATCGTGCATAAGACGTTCGGGCACGCCCGCGCCATGGAGAACATGGTCTGGTTTATCGACTCCAACCATTGCGGCCCATTCATGGCGGGCAACTCTCAAATCATGGGTCCGAAACCGGGACAGTGCGCGGCGACCACCGGGCGTGAGGAAGGCTGGGCGCTTGCCGATATCGACGTGGAAGGCGACATGAACACGGCCCGCATATTCAGCATGGGCGGATCCGACCTGCTGCGCGACCGCAAGGCCGGAACCTATGGCCAGCTGGTGCAATTCAACGAGTACAACCCCTGCTGGGGCGGCAAAGGTGTCTTCGTCGAAGGCGAGGTAGAGTTTGACGGCAGGTAGCAACATTTCCAGCAGGTCTGGAATGGGCAAAGCACTTGGAGGCGGGGCCGGCGTGATCGCCGGCCTCAGCTTCGGTTTCGGGGGCGCCGTGAGCAGGCTGCTTGGCGAAGAGGGTTACACCATCCCTCACATCGTCGCCGTTCAGTTCTTGTGCGCTTTCGTGATTCTGGGAGTGCTATGCATTTTTACCAAGAAGCCCACTCTTGACCTGAAGTCGGTTTTCAAGCTGGTTCTGCTGGGAATCGTCAGCACGGTCTCTTCGCTGACCTACTACCTTGCCATCAGTTTCCTGACGGTGGGAAGCGCCGTGGCAATTCAGTTCCAGTACGTCTGGATAGTGGTCGTATTCCAGGCAATAGCCGAACGTAAGGCGCCGAAGCCGACCGTTCTCCTTGCTGTGGTCATGGTGGTGTTCGGAACCGTGTTTTGCAGCGGGCTGGCCGACGAGTTCGTCAGTGGTTCGTTCAAGGCCCATCCGGTAGGCATCGCATTGGCCCTCGTGTGTGCCTTCACCTATGCGCTTTTCATCTTTTTCAATGGGAAGATTGCGCCAGACCAGCCACCTGTGCCTAGGACTTTCGTCATGGTATCGGGAGGGTTTTTGCTTTCCTTGCTGGTGGGCGGAGACGTATACATGCAGCCTGCGCTGTTGGGAGAGATGATTCCAGGCGGCATTGTGATGGGTCTCCTCATGAGCGTCCTGCCCGTGTTGTGCATAGTAGTTGCATCCAGCCGCCTACCTGGAGGGCTTGTGGCGATATTGACGTCGACAGAGCTCCCTGCGGCCGTGCTCGCAGGCGCCTTGATGTTTGGAGAAAGCGTGACTCCGTTGGTGGTATTGGGAGTGGTGCTGATTCTGGGAAGCGTCGTTCTGAGCGAAGGTGCCGAGGTGCTGCCTTCCCGTGGCAGGCGTAGATTGCAGACCGGAGGGGAGACGTAGGTCGCTTAACGCATGACAAGCAATTTATCTTCGTCCTGCGTCTATTTCCCTGCCGGGAAGAACGGGCAGTCCTTCTTGCAGCATTGCGCGTTGCCCACCTTTACGTTTACAGCAGGCCGTCCTCGGCAAGGTCGCGGCCGATGGCCACGTATTCGGAGCAGTTCACCTTCAGGCCTTCCAGCTCTTCTGCTGTGAGCTTGCGCACCACCTTCGCAGGCGATCCGATCATCAGCGTCCCGTCGGGGGCGTCCATCTTGCCTGTGACCAACGCGCCGGCGCCTATGAGGCAGTTGCGCCCTATCTTCGCGCCGTCCAGCACGATGGCCCCCATCCCTACAAGCGAACCGTCGCCGATGGTGCATCCGTGCAGTATGGCGCCGTGTCCGACCGACACGTCTTCGCCGACCACCACGTCTCCGTCGATGGGCACGTGCATGCACACCAGCTCCTGCACGTTGCTGCGCGCCCCAACGTACACGTGGCCGCCCATGTCCCCGCGCAGGGTGGCGCCGTAAAGCACGGTCACGTCTTCGGCAATGTGCACGTCGCCGACCACGGTGGCGTTTTGGGCTATCTTCGCGGAGGGGTGGATCTCGGGCTTTCCGTAGGTCATTCGGGCTCCTTGCGACGCGTTTTGGAAGGTGCAATCATAACAGAGTAAACATATATAATCATGTCATCGAACAAGCCTCGTCCAACTTCGTTCAAGGAGGCGTCCATGCTCGAACAGGTCGATTTCAAAAAGGACGAGCTTCCCAAAGGGGAGTACAAGAAGCGCTACAAGGAGCTTGTCGAGAAGCTGGTGGTGCTGCAGCAGAAGGCCGTCAACAACGGGATAGGCCTCGTCGTGCTGTTCGAGGGCTGGAACGGGGCAGGCAAGGGATCGCGCATCTCCGACTTGATGTACAACCTCGACGCGCGCGCCACCAGCGTGTACGTGTCTCCCGACGTGGACACCGAGGAATACAAGCATTTCCCCGGCCGCAAGCACGGCGTGTCCGGCTTCTATCCCCTGATGAAGGAATTCTGGGAGGTGCTCGGCGAGCGCGGCGACATCACCTTCTACGACCGCGGGTGGTATTCCAAGGCCACCGAGCTCATGCTGACCCATTCCACCAGCGAGCTCGTGCTTCCGCGCGAGGGTACGCGCCATTACCTCGAATCCATCCGCGACTTCGAGGAACAGCTGGTCAGCGACGGGTACGTCGTCGTGAAGTTCTTCATGCATGTGCGCAAGAAGGCGCAGATGAAGCGCCTGAACCGGCTGTACGACGACGCGGCCACGCGTTGGCGCGTCCCCGAGAAGAAGCTGTTCAGCGTTAAGGACTACAACGACGCCTACAAGCTGTACGACCGTTTGCTGGAAGGGTCCAACTTCGAGTTCGCGCCGTGGATCCTGCTGGACGGCGAGGACGGACGCCGCGCCAACATCGCCATCGCCGAGACGCTGATAGACGCCATCGAAGGCGCGCTCGAAGCCAAGGGGAAGGACGCCGTGCGGCGCGACGCCGAATCGGCACGTCTGCTGGTCGACGAGGACGCGGCGGTCGAGCAAGGCCTTTCGGTCGAGGAAGCCAAGGCCGCGGCGCAGCACTCCTTCGCGCCTGAATCGTCGCGCTTCGAGATAGTGCGCGACTACCCCACGGTGGACGAGATGAACCATAGCCTGACGATCGACCCCGACGAATACAAGAAGAAGCTGAAGAAGCTGCAGGGCAAGCTCTTCCGCCTTGAGAACCTGATGTTCCAGGCGCGCGTGCCGCTCGTCATCATGTACGAGGGCTGGGACGCCGCCGGCAAGGGCGGCAACATCAAGCGCGTCGCCCAGGCCCTCGACGCGCGTGCGTACACCATCATCCCGTCGCCCGCGCCGACCAAGCCCGAACTGGCCCATCCACATCTTTGGCGCTACTGGACGCGCCTTCCGAAGGCCGGGCACGTGGGCATGTTCGACCGCTCGTGGTACGGGCGCGTGCTGGTCGAGCGCGTGGAGGAAATCACGCCGCCCGAACGCTGGGCCCAGGGCTACGACGAGATCAACGAGTTCGAGCACGACCTGGTGGACTGGGGCGCCATCCTGCTGAAGTTCTGGGTGGACGTCAGCGACGAGGAGCAGCTGGCCCGCTTCAAGGCCCGCCAGGAAGACCCTGCGAAGCAGTGGAAGATCACGCCGGACGACTGGCGCAACCGTGAGAAGTACCTCCAGTACAAGAGCGCCATCGACGACATGTTCCGCCTTACTTCCACCACCTATGCGCCATGGATAACGCTTGAAAGCGACGACAAGAAGTACGCCCGCATCAAGGCGCTGAAGATCATCGTGGAGGCCCTCGAGGAAAGGCTTGGCGTCAAAGGTTAAGGGCCCGGGCCGTCGGGTCGCCGCCTTCGCGGCGCCATAAGTCCACGGCCAACGCCCAGCGCCGACGCATACGCCGCAAAACGTCAGGAGACGAGCACTATGTCCGACAACAACGAAAGCAAACGCAAGCGCTACTCGTACATGCAGAACCGCGAGCTCTCGTGGCTCGAGTTCAACAAGCGCGTGCTCGACCAGAGCGCCGACCCGGCGGTGCCGCTGCTGGACCGCCTCAGCTTCCTTTCAATATACTGGTCGAACCTGCAGGAGTTCTTCATGATCCGCGTGGGGTCGCTCACCGACCTGTCGCTGGTGAAGAAGACCATCATCGACTCGAAGTCGGGCATGACGCCCGAACAGCAGCTCGTCGCGGTGTACAAGCGCTGCCACGAGCTGTATCCCTACTACGAGGGGTGCTACAAGGCGCTGCGCAAGGACCTCATGTCCGAGGGCGTGGTGAACAAATCGGCCAAGAGCCTCACCGACGACCAGGCCTCGTTCGTCGCGGACTACTTCGACGCGAACGTGATGCCGTTCCTGTCGCCGCAGATCATAAACGCGCGGCACCCCTTCCCGCACCTCGAGAACGGGGCCCTTTACATCGTCGTACGCCTGGACGAGGAGGCCGACAAGGAGGCCAAGAAGAAGTCGAAGGCCGACAAGTCCGCCGGCGGCAAGGGGAAGGGCGGCAAGAACGTCGGCGCCGAAGGCGTGACGCTGGGCATAATCCCGCTTCCACGCCAATGCAGCCGCATCATCCGCCTCCCCGGCCCGGGGCTGCAGTTCATCCTGCTCGAGCATGTGATCGAGATGTTCGTGCAGGAGGTCTTCTCCATGTACAAGGTGAAGCACACCAACGTCATCTGCGTCACGCGCAACGCCGACCTCGACGCCGTCGAAGGCGCCGAGGAGCAAGGCGAGGACTACCGCGAGCACATCAAGAAGATCCTCAAGCGCCGCACGCGCCTGATGCCGGTGCGGCTTGAGACGGAAAAGGAGCTTTCGGCCACGGTGAAGCCCGTCCTTCTGGAAAGGCTCGACCTGAAGGCCCCGCAGACCTTCGTCAGCAAGGTGCCGCTCGACCT
>CABVEH010000081.1 GCA_902497215.1 uncultured Eggerthellaceae bacterium
ACGGGGGCGCCTTCCGGGCGTTGGCGTTCCTCGGCAGCCTTGACGACTGCATCTTGCAGCCTTGTCGCGTCGTCAAGCGACATGAAGGAAAACACGTTGCTTCCTTCGCCAAGGCCGTCGATGGGCGGGACGAAAGGTACCGACCCGGTAGCCAGCAGGCATTTGCCGTAGGCGACGACGTCGCCGTTGGCGAGCACCGCCTCATGGGCCTGCGGGTTCAGGGTTTCGACCTTGAAGTCAGGGCCCAGCAGGGCATCGATGCCGTTTCTGTCGTAGAAGTCGGCATCGCGCAACCATATGTCGTCCTGCGTGGTCTTCCCCTCGATCAGGTACGAGATAAGAGGGCGCCCGTATGCGGGATAGGGTTCGTCTCCCACTATGGTGATGGTTCCCGCAGGCGACGTCTCGCGGATGGCTTCGGCTGCAGCGATTCCGGCGGCCGAGTTGCCGATTATCAGGTATTCGGTGCTTCTCGAAGCCATGCTACGCCCCCTCGCTTTCGATGTAAATCAACGCCCGGTTGGGGCATGCCTTGACGCAGCTTGGCTCGCCAGGACGCCCGGGTTCGTCTCCGCAGAGGTCGCACTTGAAAGCGACCTCCTTTACGGGGCCCTGTGCTATCTTCACTGCGCCGAACGGACACATCGACACGCACGTGCGGCATCCGACGCACTTCGTGGGGTCGGACGTGACGACCCCCGTTTCCGGGTTCTTCGTCATGGCACCCGATATGCATCCCTCGACGCAGCGGGGCTGGGCGCAATGTCGGCAGTTGACCGCTATCGAAAGGGTGCTTCCGCCTTCGACGCGCACGCGGCTTTGAGGCTGAAGGCCTTCAGGTGACGGCTTCTGCGGCCTTCCCGACGCGGAATGGAATGCCTTGCAGGCGACTTCGCAGCGCCTGCAGTTGATGCACCAGGCCTCTATGGCATAAACCCTTTTCATGTCGTCACTCCCCTGCATGCTTGACGCCGAGTATCTCGAGCTCTTTCTCGTTGAGCCCGACGCCCCTCAGCATCAGCCTGTTCCCACGCAGGCTGTCGATGGCATTGATTCCCATGCCGCCCATCATTTCCTTGATTTCATGGTTCCACGCCCTGACCATGTTGGTGACGCGTTCGGCGGCTATCTCGGGATTGAGTCGCTTAGTGAGGTCGGGCCGCTGGGTGGCGATACCCCAGTTGCACTTGCCGCTGGAGCAGTCGCCGCATTGGTGGCACCCGAACGATATGAGCGCGGCGGAGGCGATGTAGGCGGCGTCGGCCCCAAGCGCGACGGCACGCACCACGTCGGCCGAGCTGCGCATGGACCCTGCGGCAACGATGCTGACCGTGGAACGTATGCCTTCGTCGCGCAGGCGCTGGTCGACCGACGCCAATGCGAGCTCGACCGGGATTCCGACGTTGTCGCGGATGCGCTTCGGGGCTGCGCCCGTGCCTCCGCGGAAGCCGTCGATGACGATGATGTCGGCACCGGCACGGGCCATGCCTGAGGCGATGGCGGGTGCGTTGTGCACGGCGGCTATCTTCACCGACACCGGCTTCGTGTAGCGCGTGGCCTCCTTCAGCGAGAAGATCAGCTGGCGAAGGTCTTCGATGGAGTAGATGTCGTGGTGGGGCGCCGGCGAGATGGCGTCGGTGCCTTGTGGGATCATTCGGGTTCGGGACACTTCCTCGTTTATCTTCTCTCCGGGAAGATGGCCCCCGATGCCGGGCTTGGCGCCCTGGCCTATCTTTATCTCGATTGCGGCGCCGGCGTTGAGGTAATGGGGGTCGACCCCGAAGCGGCCGGACGCCACCTGCACTATGGCGCGGTCCTTGTACGGCTCGAGGTCGCGGTGAAGGCCGCCCTCGCCTGTGTTGAAGTAGGTTCCCAGCTCCTTCGCGGCCATGGCAAGCGCCTTCTGCGCATTGAGCGATATGGAACCGAAACTCATGGCCGAGAACATCAGCGGAACGTCGAGCTTCAGCTGCGGAGGCATTTGTTCGACCAGCGACTTCTTGCGCTCGTTGACCTTGAGGATGTTGGGGCGACTTCCTAGCAGCACGCGCGTTTCCATAGGCTCGCGCAGAGGGTCGATGGAGGGGTTGGTGACCTGGCTGGCGTTGAGCAGCAGATGATCCCAGTAGATCGGGTAGGGCTCGGGGTTGCCCATGGACGAAAGCAGCACGCCTCCGGTCTGCGCCTGCTTGGCGATGTCCTGCATATAGCCAAGCGTCCAGTTGTGAGACCCGCTGTCGACCTGCGGCCATTTGGTGATTGCCAGGGCATGTGTGGGGCACATGACAACGCACCTTTGGCAGTTCACGCATTTGGAGTGGTCGGCCACCAGACGGCCTGACTCGTCGCTGGCGGCATGGACGCCGTTCGCGCAGGACCTCTCGCAAACGCCGCATTCGACGCATTCTTCGCGGTCGCGGAGGACCTTGTATCTGGGGTAGACGTAATCAAGCATGCTGGCAGGCCTCTTTCCTGCCCTTGGGCATCACGCCGGTCTCGTGCGCGAACGGGCGCTCGAACGGACTGTTCTCGGAGGATTCGGAAAGGCGCTGGCGGGCCACCTCGTCGAGCTGCACGACGAAGGGCACGCCGCCCTCGATGGACCTGACGTTCTCGGCGTCGGGGCACACCACCTCGATTGCGGCCTGCTCGGATGCCAGGTAGACCATGGGGCCTTTCTCGCCGACCATCAAGGCGCGCAGCTTCAGGCGGTCGTTCAGGGCGAGCAGCCCGTCGTCGGACCCGAGTATGACGGAGAACGGCCCGTTGACGAGCGCGCTGGAATAGGCCGCCCGCAGGGCCGTCTCGTATTCCCGCACGTCGGCGGGAAGCTTGTCGATGTCTTCCCACGAGCTTGCCGCCATGATGTGCGCGGCTGTTTCCTGCGTGAAGCCATGGCGCCTGACCAGCAGGTCGAACAGGTAGGTGATCACCTCGGTGTCGGTCTGCAGGCGGCAGTCGTAGCCGAACTGCTCGACGTAGCGCCTGTTGGCGTCGTAGCTTGAGATTTCTCCGTTGTGGACCACCGACCAGTTCAGAAGAGTGAACGGATGCGCGCCGCCCCACCATCCGGGCGTGTTGGTGGGGAATCGGCCGTGCGCCGTCCATGCCCAGGCGTCGTAGTCTTGGATGCGGTAGAACTCGCCGATGTCTTCGGGGTAGCCCACGCCCTTGAACGCCCCCATGTTCTTGCCGGACGACGCGACGAACGCGCCTTCTATCTGCCCGTTGATGTGGAACACGTGCTGCATGGTGTACTCGGACTCGTCGAGGCCGCTCATGTTCAGCCTCATGGGATGCGGGGCCACGAAGTACCTCCAAATGTCGGGAGGGTTCTTTATCGAGGCCACAGGCTCGGTGGGAATGCGTTCCTGCTTCTCGCTCATGAAGAACTGGTCGAGGTACTGTTCGGTCTCGGCCCTGGCCTCGACCCCTTCGTACATGATGTGGAACGCGTAGAGGTCCTTGTATTCGGGATAGATGCCATAGGCCGCGAACCCGCCGCCAAGGCCGTTGCCGCGGTCGTGCATGAGGGCGATGGACTTGAGTATGTCCTGGCCGTCATGCCGCTGGCCGCTTCTGTCTATGATGCCGGCTATCGCACAGCCGGACGGGATGCGGACGTCGCCTTCCCGCAGCTTCCTACCAACCATGGCCTCTCCTCCTTTGTCCTCTACGAGGTTACAGGAGCTTTGTTTCGCGCTAGTGTGCCCTATGTTTCAAGTACGTTAATCATGCGTAGGACATTCCCAGCAGGACATTGGCCAGAAGCCGTGCCTTGCGATCAGGTGTGACATTGGCTGGAAACGCCATGCGCATGCCCAGCGCATCGGGCCAGGACATGTTGGGAAGGATAGCCAGATGGGACGCCTTCCATGGAAGAAGGACGCGGCCCGACGACTCGTAGTTGGGCTCGACGAGGGAAGCGAGCCTTAGAAGCGACGACGCCCAACGCTGCGTTGCCCGAAGGACGCGGCGGCGTTTGGGAAACGCGCCCTTAACGCCCGTGCCGCCCCCTACAAGCGACCGCGCGACCTCGCAGCCGTTGCACTGAAGCAAGGCGTCGTAAACGGTGGTTATGTCTTTTTGGGTGAAAGAGAATTCTGTGGCCGTCATGCCCATACCTCCTTGTTGCCTGCGTTGCCTTTCTCGAAGGTTTACAAGCGTGGTATGGACTCAAGCCGGTGGCGAGTCAGCGCGGGCATCGGAAGATGCGCTTGTACTGGTTTCGACGAACCCAGTATAGCACGAATTTAGAACATTTGTTCTATTTTTTGCTTCTTTTTTCGATGATCCTGATTTCGTCGCGGGCCCTTTTCCAGTTGCGGGTGCCCCAGCCGGCGACTCCGGCGGCCACCACGGCCAGAACGAAAAGGGTGAGGTTGGCGAAGGGGGTGGCTGCCCATTCGGCGCCTTGCGCCTCGAACGACAGCTTCAGCCCTATGATGACAGCCAGCGCGACGAAGACGGCGACGGCAACAACCAGCCCGTTACGCTTCTTGATCTCAAGCTGCGCAATCTTGACCTGGGCATTCTTCCGCTTGTTGCCGCCGCGTGACATTCTAGACGTTCCTTTCGGAGAACCTGGCCTGCAAGCAGGCTAGACGGTTACGCTTTCGGCAGTGCCTACGGGCGTGCCGTTGTCGTCGCCGGAATCGAAGCCTTCCAGCTCCTCGACGTTCTTCTTCTTGACCATGGACGCGTCGTAGCCGAGCTCCTCGAGGGAATGCAGGGCCTTCTCGGCGTGCACCTCGTCGATGGGCTTGCGGCCGAACACCCAGTTGTAGATCCAGAAGGTGAACAGCGCGGTGAGCGCAAGGCCGCACACGGCCAGCGCGAACGAACCCAGGTGAACAAGGCCGGCCATGGCGTGCTCGCCGCCCAAGAACAGGTCCATTCCGATGTTGTAGGTGTTGTAGCCGCCTACGGTGATCATGACCGAGAATCCCTGGCCGGCGAAGTTCGCAAGCGCGCCGGAGATTCCGAAGGGGGCGAGAATGGCCCCCACCATCCATGCCGTCATCAGGATGTAGAGCGGCGTGGTCTTGGGCGTGATGGCCTTGCACACCAGGAAAAGCACCTGGAACACGGCCGCCAGCAGGCCGCCCACCCAGAAGGCGTTGAAGAACAGCATGCCTCCCTCGGTCTTGGGAACGCCCATGTTCTGGCCGGGCTGGACGCCCATCATCCCGCACACGTAGCCGATGGCCACGCAGACGGCCATGAACAGCACGTTGAACCAGACGACGAACCACACGCAGTTCCAGATGCACTTGCCCATGGACTCGTTCTTCTTGGTCCACGGGCCCACGGCCTTCATGCCCACGGCCATGGCGAACCCGGAGAACGGCAGCAGCGCGCCGAACGTGGCCCATTCCTCGACGTACTGATAGCACGCAAGGCCGCCAAGGACGCAGCCGATGACGCCCATGCTGATCAGCGTGGCGCCTCCCATGAAGAACTCCATGGGGGTTCCGGCAAGGGCCATCTGCCAGAACGACAGGATGGCCTGCGCTATCAGCGCAAACGTGCCTCCTACGAAGAAGCTGTAAATGACTGTCTTGTATGGCTTCATGTGGTTCCTCTCCCCTAGTGGCTCCAGCCGGCCTGCCTCCCTTGCAGTCCCCGTGGCCGAACCCTTCTGCTATATAAGACCGTTAGATGATACTAGTTTCCGGCGGCTCGCGCGGCCTCGTATTCCGCGACGAGCTTCTTGGTCACGTCGTGCGGGGCCTCTTCGTAGCCATCGATCTGGATTGTGTAGGTGCCCGACCCGCGGGTGAGCGAGCGGAGGTCCTTCGTGTACTCGATGACCTCGGCGTACGGCACGCGCACCTTGATGATGGTCTCGCCCGCAGCCCCCGCATCGGTGCCGACTATGCGTCCCCTGCGGGTTGAAATGTCGCCCATGACCGCGCCGGCGTATTCCTCGCCGACCTCGATGTCCATGGACGCGATGGGCTCGAGCACGATGGGGTTGGCCTTCTCGCACGCCGCGCGGAAGCCG
>CABVEH010000082.1 GCA_902497215.1 uncultured Eggerthellaceae bacterium
GGCGGGATGGGAAGCAGGTTCATCAGCCCCAGCGACACCGATATGGCCGCCATGAAGAACAGCGCGTCGACGAAGCCCTGCGCGAAGAAGTCGGCCGACATCACCGCGATTCCGACGATGCTGGTGGATTCCGACACCGTCTGGGCCGCCGTCTCGGGGTTGAACAGGCCGAGTATGGCCTGGAACACGACGGCGATGTAGGAGAAGCCAACCTGGATGGACTGGATCGGGGTGGCGTTGTAATGCATGACTTCGCCGGTCTGCGGGTTCGTGTAGTCGATGCCTATGACGGAATAGATGACGACGAACGCCAGCATGGCGAAAAGCAGGTTCACCGCGATTCCCGCAAGCACTATAACGGAGCGCTTCCAGAAGGGAAGCGACCTGTACTGCTGCGAGTACTCGGAATCGAAGAACGCCTTCGGATCGGACACGGGCCTAGGCGTGCCCTCGGCGGCCGGCTCGGGCGCCGGCTGGCAGTGGCGCGTGGCGAAGGCGCGCTCATTCGAGGTGGGCTCGAGCGCAGGGGTGCGGTAGGTGTTGAACTCGTCAGAGCGCTTCGGCGCCGTGACGCTTCCCCACTCCACCAGCTCTTCGAGCGCGTCGTAGGCCTCCTCATCGGAGATGCCGCAGTCGTAGGCGACCTCTTCCATGGTGGCCGTCCCACGGGCGTACACCGATGCCAGCACCGGCTGCAGGTGCGGCGACATGGCCCCCGTCTCCATTCCGCAGACGCGCGCGTATCCACCGAGCGGAACGGCCGTCAGCCCGAACTTCGTGCCGTTCTTCGTGAAGCCGATGTTGGGCCCGGGAAGCCCGATCATGAACTCGGTGACGCGCACCTTGAAGGCCCGCGCGGCGATGTAATGGCCGCCCTCGTGGATGAGGACGAGGAAGCCGATCACCACGACGGCGCAGAACACGGTGTAAAGGATGTCCATAGGTCGTCTCGTTTCGCTTTTGGCGCAAGCCGGGATTAAGGCTCCTTGTCAGCCGGAGGAAAGTCCGGCGTCGGAACGGCTTCAGCTTCGCGATGGCTCGCGTCCGGCCGTGCGCAGTGTTGTTCAAGAAGATTATCTGCGTTGGGCAAGGCATATGGAAGCCCCGAACCCCAGATTGCACAAAATCATTCGAACCGGCGCAAGCCCGGCGAAGGCATCGGGCAAGCACCAGCATAGGCCAGGCGCAAGCGCCCTGTAACCGGCGTTTCGAACGGCGCGGCTAAGGTTGTGGCATGGCCGAACCGAAACGAGGACAGGAGGGCGATTCCATGACTGGAACCCGAATTGGAAGACGCGCGGCCGCGAAGGCCATGCTCGCGGCGCTGCTTGCCGCCGCACTGGCGCTTCAGCCTTTTTCGTTCGCCGGACTTCCGGGCTCGAAGGCGTTCGCGCAGGCTGCCACCTCGCATGCCATCGCGAAGAACGTCGGCCAGGTGTCGCAGTATGACGGCGGCACGTACGTCCATGACTTCAGCGAAGGGGTGCTCGGGGTGGACGGCGAGGTGGCGTTCTGCATGGACCCGAACGTGAACTTCAAGCCAGGGCAGGTGACTTCGGCCGACATAGGGAGCATAGCGAACCCCGACCAGGTCACCGACATGGCGCTGCGCGCGCATTACGCAAGGAACGTCTACGCCGACAACCCCGTGCCGGACCACGCCCGGACCATAATCGCCCAGACTCTGATCTGGGAGGTGCTTTCGCCCGGACAATCCTTCGTGCTGGTGGCCGCGGAGGACGGCGGCAGCTTCGCCGAGGTGACCGCAGCGGTGAGGGACGACCTCATGCGCAAGGCAAGGGACTTCGCGGCCAAGAGCCATTCCAGGTACAAAGGGCACGGAACGCTGTGGCTGAACGGGTCGACCCAGCCCGTCGCCACGCTTGGATGCGACCTGGTGGTGCGCGACGCGCTTGCGAAGGTCTCCAAGCACGACGCGGAGTCGGATTGGCATGCCGGCTTGAACGAGGCGCTGGGCGCAGCATCGTTGGAAGGCGCCCGGTACACGGTCGCCCATTACGAGGGGTCGTTCGGAACCGCCGCCGAAGCCGAGGCGTCGGGCGCTCCCGCGCGGCAGTGGGAGTTCGTCACGGACGACCGCGGGATCGTCGACCTTTCGGACCCCGACTCGTGCCTGGTGTCGGGCAACCTTTACCGCGACGGCTACGGCAATGCGGTCTTCCCGCTGGGAACGTACGTGGTACGCGAGTCCGCGCCTTCGAAAGGATACCTGGTCTCGAAGGCATCCAGCGTGATGCGCGTCGAGCAGCCCGGTGGGACGCAGCAGCCAACCATGTCGGGCGACGTCGCGGGCGAGGGCGGCGACGCGTTCGTCAAAAGCCCCGAGCAGGTTAGGCGCGGCGACCTTTCGCTGGTCAAGGTCCGCGAGGACGACATGGCGCGCCTGGCCGGCATCCCGTTCCTTCTGACGAGCGACGCCACAGGCGAGTCGCACGTGCTGGTGACGGACGATAACGGACGCATAGACACCTCGTCGGCATGGATAGCGCACGGCAGGAAGACTAACGCCAACGACGCGGCGCTAAAGGACGACGGAACAGTGGACGAAAGCCTGCTCGACCCGGGCGCGGGCGTGTGGTTCGGCAAGCGGCACGACGGCAGCATGACCGACACGAACGAGGGCCTGGGCGCGCTTCCCTACGACACGTACACGATGCGGGAGTTGCGGTGCTCCGCGAACGCCGGGCTTGCACTGGTCACGCTTCCCGGAATTGCCGTGACGCGCGACGGCGTGGTACTGGACTTGGGCACCGTGGCCGACAAGAGCGAGCAGTCGCCTTACGTGACCACGTATGCGCGCGACGCGCACGACGGCGACAAGAGCGTATCCGCCGGGCGAAACGTGACCGTCACGGACGAAGTGGAGCTGGTGAACCTCGTTCCGGGAAAGACATACCGGCTTTACGGCACGGTCGTCGACCTGCAGACGGGGCTTCCGGTGCTGGCGGCCGCGGACGAAGGCGCAACGGGCGGCTCGACGGTGGAGCCGGACGAAGACGCAGGTGGCTTGCCTGAGGGAACGGAAGCCGGGGAAACGGACGACTTGGATCCTGGCGTTGCAACCGAAGGCGGCGGCGAGGGCGCTATCGACCAGGAAGCCGTGCGAAGCTACTGGAACGGGCTGCTGGAGATGCTGGGCGCCGTCGAAACAGAGACGGAACGGGGCGCCTCCTACGAGATACCCGAGAACACGGCCATCGACATGGATGCGATAAAGACGTACATGGACGAGAACGCCGACGTTTCTTCAAAGGTCGTCCTTGCGTCGATGGAGGTGACGGCGACGCGTCCCAACATGACCGCTGCGCTGGACTACGACATGGACGCCAGCACCATGGAGGGCGGCTACGTGATCTTCGACCTGCTGACCAGCGACGGGAAGGTCACGGCCACGCATGCCGACCCCTCCAACGAGATGCAGGCCTTCGAGGTCGAGCAGCCGTCGCTTCGCACCGAGGCCACCGATGCGGCGGACGGAGACCATACGCTGCTTCCCTCCCTGGACTCGGCCGTGACGGACACCGTGTCCTACGGCGGCCTTGTTGCCGGAGCCGAGTACGTCATGAGCGGAATGCTGGTCAACAAGGCCGATGGAAGCCTGGTGTATTCAGGAGACAAACCCGTCGAGGCGGAGATGCCGTTCGTGCCCGAGTCGGCGTCGGGGTCGGTGCAGCTCCAGTTTGCGTTCGATTCCACAAGCCTCGAGCCAGGCACCGAGCTGGTGGTCTTCGAGTTCTTTTCCAAGGACGGCGAAGCGACAGCCGAACACGCCGACCTGAACGACGAGGCACAGACCGTGGCCATCGGAAGCGTGCCATCAGGCAAGGGCTACTACAGGACGGGAGAGGAATGGGCGCCCGCTTCGCCCGCGCCGCCCGCGATGGTAGCAGCAGGGGCGGCGGCTGGCGCCGCGCTGTTCATGGGGCGCATGAGGCTCATGGGCGGCAGGCGTGCGTAAGGCGGCCGTGCGCAAGGAAGGCGGAAGCGGCGCAGCGAAGAAAGGCGCAGCCTTGAAAGCAGCCGCCGGATGCCTGCTCGCCGGCACGTTGTCGCTATGGCTGCTTCTTGCCGCATCGCTTCCCGGAGGCGTCGCGGGATACGCCAAGGACGCCGAGGGCGGCCTGACAGCGATCGACCACCCGGACGAGTTCGGCGAAGTCGACTGGGATTATTGGTTGTCGGTGAATCCCGACGTCGCGGGGTGGATAACCGTGCCCGGCACGTCAATAGACCATCCGATCGTGCAGGCACGCGAGGGCGAAGGCGGCTTCTACCTGTCTCACGGCCTGGACAGAAGCCCCGACCCGATGGGATGCGCATTCCTGGACTCCGGCTGCTCGAATGGACTGGACTCGCCCAACTGCGTCGTCTACGGCCACAACTGGAACGAAGGCCGCATGTTCGCGGACTTCGCCAGGTTCGACGAGCTGCCGTACGCCGCGAGCCATGACACAGTGCTCCTGCAGACGCCGAAGTGGAAAAGGAAGCTGCACGTTCAGTGTGTGGAGGTGGCGGACGGAAACGACGACACGAACGTCGTAGCGTTCGAAGGCGCAGACGAGCTGAAGTCGTGGTTCCAGGCGCGCTACGCCGCAAGCCGCGTCAAGCTGGGCGCCGTGCCTACAGGCAATGACGCACCCTTGCGCGTGCACACGTTCTGCACCTGCGTCGACGACGAATCGCTGGACCAACGCGTGCTGGTATATGCCACCGAGCAGAAGGGCGGAAACATCCGCCCTTCCCGACGCAAGCGCCCTACAAACCGGAGATGAACTTGCGGGCGGCGGCGCGGGAGCGAGCGTCGACTTCGACGAGCTGCTCGATGGACTGAACGGGCTGCACGTCGTGTTCGTCCATGACGGCCTCGACGCAGTCGGCGATTCCCAGGTAGGGGCACTCCCCTTCCAGAAACGCGGCAACGGCAACCTCGTTCGCAGCGTTCATCGCGCAAGGAAGCGTGCCTCCCCGCTCGCCTGCCTGCCTCGCCAGCGCAAGGCAGCGGAACGTGTCGGTGTCGGGGGCTGCGAACTCCAGCGACCCCAGCGTGCGGAAGTCCATGCGCTTCACAGGGGAATCCCAGCGTTCGGGGTAGCTCAGCGCGAACTGGATGGGAATGCGCATGTCGGTGGTGCCCAGGTGGGCCTTCACCGACCCGTCGGAGAACTCGACCATGGAATGTATGGCGCTCTGCGGCTGCACGACCACCTCGATTGCGTCGTAGGGCGCCCCGAACAGGTGGTGGGCCTCGATGACCTCGAGCCCCTTGTTCATGAGCGTGGACGAGTCGATGGTGATCTTCGCCCCCATGTTCCACGTGGGGTGCGCAAGCGCCTGGGCCGCCGTGACGCCGACGAGCTGGTCGCGCGTCTTCCCTCGGAACGGACCGCCCGACGCCGTCACCCACAGCCTGTCGACCTCGGAGGCGTTCTCGCCCAACAGGCACTGGAAGATGGCGCCGTGCTCGGAGTCGATGGGCAGAAGCGCCCCCTGCGGACGGAACTCCGCATCATCGCCCATGCAGGGATACGTCGGGTCGGCGGCATGGGCCAGCGGCATTATGAGGTCTCCGCCCACCACAAGGGACTCCTTGTTGGCCAGCGCCAGCACCTTCCCAGCCGCAAGCGTCTCGTAGCTGGCGCGAAGACCCTGCGCTCCCACGAGGGAGTTCACCACCACGTCGCATCCGCTGGCGTCGATGAGGTCAAGCACGGCCTGTTCGCCGGCGCCGAAGAAGCCGTCGTCGGACGAGGCGGCCTGGACGCGAAGCCCTTCCGCATCGGGCGAACAGTCGCCCAACGCCAGCGCGCGCACGTCGAACTCCTGGGCCTGCGCAAGCAGTTCGGACGCCCGCCTTCCTGCAGCAAGGCCGACTATCTGCAACTTGTCTGGATGCTTCCGGGCAACGTCGAGGGTCTGGGTTCCGATTGAGCCGGTGGATCCCAGCACCAGGACTTT
>CABVEH010000083.1 GCA_902497215.1 uncultured Eggerthellaceae bacterium
CCGCCGACACGGCGGGGTCTGCCTCCTCTATGGCCATGGCCGCCTGGGCCGCCTTGAACTCGGCCATCTCGCGGTCTCGCCCGTTCAGCTCGTCCTCGAGTTCCAGCGCGGCGACCAAATCCAGCGTGTCGGCGTAGTGCTTCACCACCTCGTCCTTGTGGGAGAGTTGCTTGGATTCGAGAGCGCGGTAGCCCTTCAGCGCCTCTTCGGCGCGGTCCTGCAGCTCGCGGCATGCCTTCGTCTCTGCGACGGAGCGGTTCAGCCACTTCTCGTCCAGCACGGCGGCGAAGGGTATGACCTCGGCCACGGGGCCGGCCACCCCCTCGTATTCCTCCTGTAAAACGGCGCGACGGCGCTCGCGGAACAGCTCGTCTGCCTGCTCCACCTGCGCCTTGATGCCGTCGCGGGCTGCGTCAATCTTGCCGGTGATGCCCTTCACGCGCGCCTCGAACTCCTTGAGAGGGGCCTCGTAGGCCCGCTTCACGCGCTTGCGCTCGGCCTCGATGGGGGCCTTCAGCTTGTTGAGGTCGGCCATGCAGGCTCGGGCCTCCTTGACCTGGTTCGCGTCGGCGGGGTCTATCTCGGCCCCCACGTACGGCTCGATCTGGCGCTCGACGTAGGCCTCGATAGCCGCCAGGTTGTCCTCTATGACGGCAGGGGCGTAGGTCACCTCCAGCTCCTGGGTTGGCTCCATGACCTCGGCCTGCACCTCCACGGCTTCGCTACTCACTTTCTTCCTCCTTTATCGCCTTCTTGCATTCCTCGTACATGCCGCGCTCCTCGGCGTCGGGCTCGTAGCCGCACCTCTCCAGCGCGTCCACGAACTCCATGAACTGGGCGGGGTCGTGCCAGATGGTGTCCTCCTCGTAGGGGCTGCAGCGGTCGAACGCCACGAAGACCTCGATGGTCGCGGCCGGCGACCATGGCAGCTCCAGCTCGTAGGCCGCGCAAAACGAGACGACGTTGCTCCCGAACGCGGACACGGGGTCGTCGTCGAGGTCGCATAGGGCGGGCATCTCCTCGTCCCAGTGCTCAAGGAACCACTCCAGGCGGTGCTTCCTCACTCTTGCGAGGGCCGCCTTCCTGATGGCCTCTTCGCCCTTCTCGGCCTCTTCCTCGGGGTCGGTGGCGTCGGATGCGGGCACGTATATGCTCACCTCGTCTGCAAGGCCGTCGCCGCCGGTCCTGTAGCGCATGCAGACGCTTCCCTCGGGCAGCTCCTTCGGGATGCCGTCGGCGCTGTTGGTGGCGATTCTGTACTCGTAGCCCTCGGGCACCCCGTCCACGGCCTCGATCTCGCGGTCGACGAGTTCGGCAGCGAGGCGCACCCTGCGCAGGTGCTGGGCCTTCTCCCAGCGGGCGTCGTCGGCGAGCCTTCGCCATTCCGACTCCTTGGCGCGTGCCAGGGCGTCGTATACGTCGGGGTCGTCCTCGAACTCCGCCATGGCGATCATGCGCTCGACGGTCATGTCTTCGCACGCGTCGCCGGCGCGCTCGATGGTGGAGCGCACCTTGCGCACGTCCTCCACGTCATGCCCCGTCACCTCGGACACGTAGGCGTCGTCGCCGAAGAGGTATAGCTGCTGCTCGAAGCGTGAACGCTCCACCGGCTCGTAGGCCTTCTTGGTGTCGGTGCGCACCGCCGCCTCGACGAGGGACTGTGGCGTGTCGCGCTCGTCTATGACCGCCCGGAACGTCTTCGTCCCGCGCTTGCGCATGGCCTCTATCCGGGTGTTGCCCGCCTTGACGCGGTATATGCCGCCGTCGCGCACAAGCACGGGAGGCTCGTCGGGCTCGCCGGACTCGCCGAACGAGGTCGCCAGCTCCTCGACGTACCGCTGGTTCTCCTTGAGCGAGTAGTCGCGGGACAGATACTGGTTGCCGTACTCGTCCTCGACGGGGTACACGTCTTCGATGTTGACGCGCTCTATCTGCATGTCTCTCCTTCCTTCCCCAGTTCGGGGGCTTACTTGTGACTGGTTCTGACTTTTTCCTCGATGCGCTCCTTGCGCTTCTGCGCGGCCTTCACCTGGCGCGTGAGCGTGCGCACCTGCCATGCCTCCATCTCTCGGTCGTGCTGCTCCTTGATGCGGCACGCCTGGTAGCGCGATACGCCCTTCACCTTCGGGAACTCGGGCATGGGGTCGGGCACGCTCTCCACCTCCGCCTCGGTCTCGGCGTAGGTCTCGCGCTCCTCGAAGGGCAGGCGGTGCAGAAGCTCGGAGATGCGGGCGTGGATGGCCTCGAGCTGGCGGCGCTTGCGGCAAACCTCGCAGATGCCCTGGCGGCCAAGGGTGGAGCGCATGCACCCGCACGCGGGGCACGCCTCCAGGGTGGGCCTGTAGCACCGAAGCGACACGGGCACGCCCTGGGAGCGCAGCTCCTTGGCCTTCTGGAAGACGCTGTTGCTGCTGCGCTTCAAGCGCCTGCAGATCTCGCGGCGCGGCACCCTGCCCGCGCTCTCCGCGAGGTAGGCGACCTCGCGGGTCGTCCATTCCCTCTGATGCGCCCCCTTGCGCGTCATGCGGCGCTCACGCAGCCGTCCTCGCAGGCGCGCTTGGCAGCCTGCCAGCTGGGGGCCAGGAACGTTGTGCCCGCGTTGACCTCCTCGCGCCACACGGCCTGAAGGTCCACCTGGTCGCAGCCTGCGCGCCTGAAGCGCAGCGAGCGCGCGAGGCGGGGGCGCAGCATCACCATGTAGCGGGTTAGCACGGCCCAGAGGTTGTGGTCGCGCCTCAGCTCGTCGCACTCGGTCACTTCGAGTCCGGCGTCGCGGGCCAGCTTGTACACGTCGCCGCGCTGCACGTTGGGGTTGCCCCGGTCGACCTCCCTGTGGACTATGCGCATGAGGCGCTTGAAGCGGTCGGGGTGCTTCCTGACCCAGCGGCAAGTCTCGCGGACGTAGGCCTCGGGGTCCTCCACGGTCACGCCCTTGAGCGTCCTCATGCCATGCACCCCGCCAGGTAGCACGCGCACCACGTCCACACGAACGCGACCACGGCTACGAGCACCGTCACCGCCGCGCCTGTGACCGGGTGCTCGCGCCTCTCCTCCAGGCGCAGGGGCCTGAAGCTTCCGGGGTAGCCCTCGGTGCTACAATGCGTGTCCGTGTAGAGGTCGCGGCCTCTCTCGCGTGCGCCCCTCCGTCCGCCAAGATCGCGGGGCGCACCTCCTTCGGCTGTCGCCATTCCTTCTCCTTCCTGTTCCTTCGCCCTCGGCGGTGGGCCGAGGTGCGCCCGGGGCCGGGGTCTTCCCCGCCATCTACCCCCGGGCGCGGCCGATTACACGAGGTCCACACGACCCCGGGGCGCGCACGGAAGAAGGAAAGGGAAACCGTGCGCATCCCGGGAGCGTGTCACTCGAACCGCTCCCTGTAGAGGGTGGTGTTGCGCTCCACCCACGCGACGAACTCCGACACGATGACGAAGCCGCCGTTGCGCTTGCCCTTGATGTAGCGCAGGGGCAGCGGGTCGTCCTTGCGCCTGGCGTACTCGCCGACGGTGCTCTGGTTGGTGCCGAGCTGTGCGGCCACCTCGCTCTTGGACATCAGCACAGGCGAGCTGGTTGCAGGCTCCATGGCTAGGACACCCTCACGTCGCCGGCATCCTTGCCGTAGTCGTAGAAGTCGTAGGTAGACACGACCACCAGCCGTCGCGCGAAGCTGTCGAAGTCCTTGCCCGCGCTTCTTGCGTAGGCACGCTGCGCGTTCGCGAACGATCGGGCGTCGTCGAGGTCGGCGAACATGCACGCATGCCACTCCCCGTCGTCGAACCTGTAGTTGAACTCCCACTCCATCTGCGCCATCTCGTGCCTCCTTCTTTCCGTCGAACCGAACACGAAGAGGACAGCGGACGCGCCCGCTGGTAGACTTGTGGAATCCTCTATCGAAGGAGGTGGTCGTCTTGACCAACCTTTTGAGGATGCGGTCCCTGTGAGCTGGCCGGGCCGTAAGGACTAAGGCCCCGAGAGCCGACCAGGCGAAGCTGCTGCGCTAACAGCAGGTCGTTTCGTCTCGCCGCGTGAATCGGTAATATCGGTAAGCCGAAGCCGCGATCTCGGCGACGAGACCGTTGGCCGAGGATGTCACCGCGAGGTGTCCGGCCGGCGATAAAGGCGAAACGTGCAGCACAGGGAGAGAGCCTGGCAGCGGGTAGGATGCGGTTAGCGACGCAACACCGCCCGCTGTCCTCTACGTGTTCGGTTTTCAAAGTGCTGTAGTTGGTTACGCCGCCGGCTGCTCGTGCGCGTCGATCTCGAATGTGATCTGCACCTTCACGGTCTGGCCGATACGCGTCTTCTCACCGATGCTCAACGGAACGAACAGTGACGCTGAGTACATGAAGATGTCTTTGGATTTGTGTTTGGAAGCTATGCTCACCCAGCAATAGCCCGGCACTTTAGACTCCTCGATCTCGGTGACTTTCAACTCACCTAGGGCCTCGTAGAAGCGCCGAGCCTCCCGCTCTTCCTGCTTCATTTGCAAGAACGCTCTAAAGTTGGTCATATTGGCTCCTTTACACGGTGGCCTGGTCTGGCAGTCCCATCACGTGCTCCACGGAGCAGTTGAACAGCGACGCCATGTCTGCGAGGTTGGAAGACCTGGGCTCGCTCGTGCCGTCCTCCCAGTTGCCCACGGTGTTCATGTGGACGCCCAGAAGCTCTGCAAGCTGCGTCTGGGACAGTCCTTCAGATTCGCGCAGTTCCCTGATTCGGTTAGGCATCTTTTCCTCCTTTCACCACTCCATAGGCCCACCATCCGACGTTCAGCCCGAAAAGCAGGAACGAAAACAGAAGCAGCCCCTGCCCTGGTTTCGTGGCCAGGAAGCCCGTGGCGAAGCTGCCTATGAGGCAGCCGGCTTGCATGAGCGCGATGGTTAGCGACATATAGACTCCTTCAAAACTCAACAAATAATTGAGTAAGTGAAATGTACTAAAACATTTGTGGAGTGTCAACAAATATTTGGCAATCTCCCAATTTTTTGTTAATATGGCATCGCCATTGCAAACAAAATAGGAACGAGGATCGTGATGGCTAGAAAGAAAACCGCGCGAGAGCGCGATGATAAAGAGGCGGGGGCGCGTTTGGCTGAAGCGCGCAACGCTAAAGGTCTGACGCAAAAGCAGATGGCCGACGAGTTCGGGCTTACCCCGCAGGGATGGGCGAACTACGAATATGGCCGCGAGATGAAAACGAGCATGATAAAGCAGGTCTGCGCCATCCTCGAATGCTCCCCGTCATGGCTCCTGGGCATAACGGAGGAAGGCGAGCACCTGCCTCCTGAAAGCCCCCTGCTCAAAGCCCTCAAGGAGTCGTTCGAGCAGCTGAATATAAAGGGACAAAAGAAGGTAGTCGGATACGCCGAAGACCTAACGGGAAACGTTGAGTACACGTTGCAGGTAAAAAAGGAAGAGGTGCAAGATAATCGCCTTCCCAAAGCGGTAGGGGAGTGAAGGACAGATGAGCAAGGGCGAGAAGCAGAGCGCAGGGCAGACAGCCTATAACGTCTTCATGGCGGTATTGGGATTGTGCGGCTTTTTCGGGATTACGGTTGCGCCGTCCGTGTTCGACCTGTCCAACCCCGTGATAGCTGGGTGCGTCATAGCCGTTGCGCTGGCATGTGGATTTGCCATCGGATGGTGGGGACACGGTCGCAAGGTCGATTCCGAAGCGAAGGCGGCAGCGGCCGTCGAGAAGGCGAGGCAGGACAGCGCGAACGAAAGGCTTAGGCTGAGCCAGAAAGCGAAGGAGGAAGACGAGGCCCGCAAGACGGAGGAAAGCCGCATCGAGTTCGTGAAAGGGCTCGAATTCAAATCCAAGCAATACCTTTGGAGACTTTACAGCAGAGGTTTTGTAGACATGCCCAACGATTTGAGGGAGGGCTTCGACCGCACGTGTGGCTTTCCCGATTGGGTCGTCTACGAGCCAGTGTCGAGGGAGGACGACCGC
>CABVEH010000084.1 GCA_902497215.1 uncultured Eggerthellaceae bacterium
ATGGCGACGGATTGACCCTGGCCTATTTGCGCCGTGAAGTCGCGCATGACGGGCTCGTCCGGCTTGTACCCGAACCTGACGTGGTCGAATTCCACGTCCGTCGAAGCGTCCGACGTGCGCGCCTTGGGGTGCTCGGGCGCCAGCTCCTCCTCGCCCAGGAAGTCGAATATGCGCTCGGCTGCAGCGGCAAGCTGCTGGAGCACGTTCGACACCTGCGCAAGCTGCGTCAAAGGCTGCGTGAAGTTCTTAACGTACTGGATGAAGGCCTGGATGTCGCCGACGGTTATGACGCCCATGACGGCGAAGAAGCTGCCCGAGATGGCCACCGCGACGTACCCCAGGTTGCCGACGAAGCTCATTATCGGAGGCATCAGCCCGGAGAGGAACTGCGACTTCCACGCCGATTCCCTAAGAAGCTCGTTGGTGGCATCGAACTGTTCCACCGTCTCGTCCTCGCGGCCGAAGGCCTTCACTACCGCATGCCCCGAGAACGTCTCCTCCACCTGGCCGTTGATCTTGCCCAGCAGTTCCTGCTGGGCGAAGAAGTACTTCTGGGAATGCTTCACCACGATGGAGACGAGCACGAGCGAAACGGGCACCATGACGAGTACGACCAGCGTCATGACCCAGTTGATGGTCAGCATCATGACGACGATGCCAACCACCGTGGTGAGCGACGTCACGAGCTGCGTGATCCCCTGGTTGAAGCTTTGCCCGAGCGTGTCCACGTCGTTGGTTATCCGGGACAACACGTCGCCAGTGGAGGTCTTGTCGAAGAACCCGAACGGCAGCTTGTCTATCTTCGCGGAGATCGCCCCGCGAAGCCTGTAGCACGTCTCCTGCGACACGTAGCTCATCACCCAAGACTGGGCCCAGCTGCAGGCCGCAGACAGCAGGTACAGGACGAGCGTGGCGAACAGGATGCGCCCGATGAGGTCGAAGTCTATGCCTCCAGTGCCTCCGACCTGGGCCACCAGCCCGTCGAACAGCGCCGTCGTCGCCTCCGACAGCACCTTGGGGCCTACGATGTTGAATACCGTCGAACCGATCGCAAAGACGAACACGACCACCAGCTGCAGCTTGAACTGCCCCATGAAGGCGAGCATGCGCTTCATCGTGCCCTTGAAGTCGCGCGGCTTCTCGCCGGGTATCATCCTGGCGCCAGGGCCGTGGTGTGCAGAGCCTGGGCCGCGCTTGGGCGTGCGCGCCTTCGCCTCTATGAGCTTCTCGTCGCTCACGCCGCGTCACCTCCCAGGGCAAGTTCTTCCTCGGAAAGCTGGGACAGCGCGATCTCGAGGTACTGGGGACAGTCCACGAGAAGCTGGCGGTGCGTTCCCTTCCCGGCGACGCGGCCTTCGTCTAGCACGACGATCTGGTCGGCGTCCATGACGGTCGATATCCTCTGCGCGACCACGATGCGGGTGGTTCCGGGAAGGGCTAGCTTCAGGTCCTCGCGCAGCAATGCGTCGGTCTTGTAGTCCAGTGCCGAGAACGAGTCGTCGAGAAGCAGGGCCCTGGGCTCCATCGCCACCGCCCTGGCGATGGCAAGCCTCTGCCGCTGGCCGCCCGAGACGTTGGTGCCGCCTTGCGACACCTCGAAAGACAGCCCTTCCGGCTTCTCGGCGACGAAGTCGGCCGCCTGCGCGACCGCAAGCGCCTTTTCGATGCGTCCCTGTCCGGCGCCCTCGCATCCGTATGCGACGTTTGATTCTATGGTGCCCGAGAACAGGAAAGACTTCTGGGGAACGTACCCCAGCTGCGCGCGCAGCTGACGCTGCGGCATGTCGCGGACGTCCACGCCGTCGATGCGGACCGATCCCTCGCGCACGTCGTGGAAGCGTTCGACGAGCTTGAGCACGGTGGACTTGCCCGACCCGGTTGCGCCGATGATCGCCAGGGTCTTCCCAGGCTCGGCGACGAAACTCACATGCGAGAGCACGTCCTCGCATTCGCCGTCGGATTCGTAGCAGAAGCTCACGTCGTCGAACTCTATGCGCGCGCCGGATTCCTCAGGCGGTTGGTAAGCCGCGGGACGGTCGGGGTCGCGTATGACCGGCTCGCAGCCTATGACCTCGTTTATCCTTTCCGCGGCGACGTTCGCCCTGGGCAGCATTATGGTCATCATCCCCATCATGAGGAAGCCCATTATGATGACCATCGAGTACGTTATGAACGCGATGAGGTCGCCGGTCTGCAGCGTGCCCTGCTGCACTTCGAGGCCGCCGAACCAGACGATGGCCACCGAGGTGAGGTTCATGACGAGCATCATCGCCGGCATCATGAAGGCCATGGCGCGGTTCGTGAACAGCTGCGTGCGCATGAGCCTTTCGGATGCGGCGTCGAAGCGCTGCTGCTCGTGCTTCTGCCGCCCGAACGCGCGGATCACCGGCATGCCGGTCAGCATCTCACGCGCGACCAGGTTCACCTTGTCGATGAGCTTCTGCATGACCTTGAAGCGCGGCATCGTGACCTTGAACAGCACGCCGATCACCAGGAAGACCACCACGGTGGCGACCACCACGATCCAGCCGAGCTCGGCGCTGGTCGCCACCACCATGACGATTCCTCCCACGGCCAGGATGGGCGCGTAGAGCACCATCCGCATCAGCATGATGGACACGTTCTGGACCAGCTGCACGTCGTTCGTCCCGCGGGTTATCAAGGACGCCGCGGAGAACCTGCCTATCTCTGCGTCGGAGAACGACACCACGCGCGAGAACAGCCTGCTGCGCAGGTCGTGCCCTATGCGCGCGCCCGTCCTGGAGGCGACGAGCGATATCAGGATCGAGACGGCCATCCCGGCGGCCGCGATGGCGGCCATCAGCGCCCCGACCTTCGCAAGGTACGAGAGCTGCATGCCTGTCAGGTCGTATCCGGCCGCCTCGTACTCCTGGATGGACGAGCTTATCGCGCGCTGCCTCAGGATGGACCCTTCGGAGTCGGCGCCGAGCTCGGCAAGCGCGCCTTCCCCGGATGCCTGCGCCTGCGGGCCGCGTCCGTCGACGCCCGAACCTTCCGAATGTATGGCGACGAGCGGTGCGGCAAGCATGTCGTCAAGGCGGTCGATGTTCGCCCTCCCGTGTGCGTTGAGCCTGTAGAGGTCGCCGTCCCTTTCGTAGGATTCGTCGAATTCGTCGAGGTCGGCGCCCGTCAGCATCGATTCGATGGCGTCGTGCGTGCCATTGGTCATGACCTCGCACGTGACGTGCTCGACGCCGGACTGCTGTATGCCAACGTCGACTATCTGGGAGGTGTAGGCAGGGAGTGCAAGGTCGCAGGCGGCCTGGGCCACCAGAAGCACGAAAACGGCGAACAATGCAGCCTTGTGCCGTAGGATGTGCCTGAAGATGTCCATTCGCTCAGGCCTTGAAGTCTCCGACTATGACCTTGAGCGCTCCCGGAATAGTGCTTATCTCGAAGCGGGTGCCCGAGACCTTCTCGCCGTCCGCCTGGGCCGAAGGGGGCTCGTCGAATTCGACGACGAGCGAGGAGGCCTTGTAGAAGCGGAACATCTTGAAGCGGGTGTGCAGCCCGAACCTTGCAAGCAGGAACACGGACGTGGCCTTGGCCGCGTTCAGCCTGCCTTTGGTGACGCAAACGTCGAACAGGCCGTCTTCGGGACTCGCCTTCGGGCACACGTCGAAATGGCCTCCGTAGGTCCTTCCGACCTGCACCGCGAAGATGTAGGACTCCCCTTCGATGTCGACGTCGCCCGTTCCAGGCACGCCGTGGAGCCTCGCCTTGTAGTTCTGGGGAACCAGATGGTGCATCAGCTGGTCGAAGCCGCTCTCCATGTAAAGGACCGTTCCCCGGCGTCCGGACTTCTTGCGTCGCTCGACGGTGTCGAGGGCGATCGCCGCGTCGAGCCCGAAGGAAAGCGTCTCGACGAAGTACTCGCCGTTGACCAGGCCCACGTCGAGGCGGTGGACGTCGCATTCGAGGATCTGCGCGAGGGCCTTTTCGGGCTTGTGGGACATGCCCAAGGTGAGGGCATAGTCGTTGCCCGACCCGACGGGGACCACAGCGAGGTTGGGCCTGTCGTCGAAGCCAAGCCTCATTAGGCCGTTGGCGGCCTCATGCACTATCCCGTCGCCGCCGATGACGACCAGGGTGTCGCACGCAGAGCCGACCTCGGCGGCGATGTCCTGCGCATGGCCGGCGCGTTCGGTGAGATGCATCCTGCATCCGTCGTCGGCGATGCGGCCGCAGAGCATGCGCTCGAATTCGTGCGCAACGGACGCAGCCGCCCCGTTCTGCGCTACGGGGTTTGCGATTATGGCCACTTTGCCGAGGTGATTCACTTGGCCCTTCCTTCTTTACGACGCAACAATTATAGTGCAGAGCACGTCCATGCCGATTGCGGCATAACAGAGGACGGAGGAGCGTTACATGAGGGACGATGCATTGATATTGGCGGTCGACGGCGGCGGAACCGCTTCGCGTGCGACGCTGTACGCCGAGAACGGGGAGGTCTTCAAGGAGACGACCGTCGGCCCTTTGAGCCGCAAGTCGTCGGGCGAAAAAGAGGTGCTGGGCTCGCTGGTCGGGCTCAGGGAATTCCTTATGGGCGAAGCCGACAGGATCAGGTGTGCTGTGCTGGGCCTTTCGGGGCTTGACTCACCTGAGGACTATGCCGAGATCGAGAAGCTGTTGGCCCAGGCCGGCGTATGCGAAACGGACGCTGGATCGAGAAAGCATTCCTACGGCCGCAGGTGCACGTCTTCGCAAGGATTCCCGATCCTCCTGTGCAGCGACGCGCTGCTTCCCCTTTTCGCGAACGGCTTCTCGGAAGGCTGCGTCGTGATCTCGGGGACGGGAAGCGTCGCGCTGCGCATAGCGAAAGACGGCAAGGTGACCCGGTTCGGCGGATGGGGCTACAGGACCAGTGACGAGGGGTCGGGCTATTGGATCGGGTGCGAGCTGATGCGCGAGGCGCTGCACGCGTCAGACGAGCTGCTTGGCGGAAGGTCGTCGCGGACGTCGCTTCCCTCTTCGAGCAAATCGCTGATAGAAGACGCCTTCCAGGCCGCAAGGCGGTATGGCGGATCGCGGGTTCCGGAAAGTGCGGGCATCGACCGCAAGGCGCGCTTCCTGCAGGAATGGGCGATATCACACGATGACCCGAAAGACTACTCGGCCCTGGCAAGGACGGTCGTCGAAAGCAGGGGCGCCTGCTGCAGGGGCATAAGGAAGCGTGCAGCCGAAAGGCTCGCGTGGCTGGCTTCGCTCGCACTCGTGCAAGACGCCCCAACGGTGGTCCTTTCCGGGGGGCTGTTCTCGAACCCGGGCTTTGCCGAGCAGGTCGCCTCCGCCATCGCCGAGGAATGCGACGTCGACGGCCTCATGGTAGTCGCCAACGACGTGCCTGCCACTCTTGGCGCCTTCAAGCTTGCCGAACACGTCTGGCCCCTGAGGCCAGACGTTCCGAAGGCAAGCAACGCCAACGTGCGAAAGAGCATGCAAGGCAACAAGGGAACCGACACCAAGCCCGAGATGACGGTGCGCACGCGTCTTCGCGAAGCCGGGCTTTCAGGTTACAGGCTGCACTGGAAGGCGCCGGGGCGCCCCGATGTGGCATGGCCGTCGAAGAAGATCTGCATAATGATCAACGGCTGCTTCTGGCACAGGCATGCAGGATGCAGCAAGGCCACGACGCCCAAGAGCAACACCGAGTACTGGATCGCCAAGTTCGACAGAAACGTCGAGCGCGACGCCGAGAACATCGCGAAGCTGGAAGCCGACGGCTGGCGCGTCCACGTGGTATGGGAATGCGAGCTGGACCCGTCGAGGGTCGACGAGACGTTCGACAAGCTGATCCCCGTGCTTCGCGACGAGCTTGGGAAGTAGGACAGAGTCAGGGGGACGGTTGTGTGACGGGGGACGTTCACTTTTGACACACCCGAGAAACAGGGTGTGTCAAAAG
>CABVEH010000085.1 GCA_902497215.1 uncultured Eggerthellaceae bacterium
GGGCTTGCCGGATTCACGGGACCCATGGGGTTCATCACTCGTACCTCGCGCGGATGACCACGTCGCCGACGGCGATGGCGTCCTTGTTGCGCACAGGAACAGGCTCGCCGATGTAGGCGCCGTTAACCGCAGTGCCGTTCTTGGAGCCGAGGTCTTCCACGAACAGGTTCTCGCCCATCAGCTGGAAGCGGGCATGGCGTCCAGAGACGTAGCCGGCGGCGATCACGATGTCAGCCCCGGGAGCCCGGCCCACGATGACCGGCCCCGTGACGGGGATGTTGACGCCGCGCAGTTCCTTCGGGCCCTTCTCGACCACCAGATGCCACGACTTGCCCTTCTTGGAGGCGCCGCTGACCTGGCGCACGCCGGTGCGCATGATTGCGAACAGGAACAGGTAGAGCAGCGCGACGAACAGAAGCCGCGCCACCAGCAGCACTACGTCGATCATGCGAAGGTCCTCACAAGCCTCACGATCCTCACGTGCGCCTTAGATCTCGTGCATGAAGCGGAAAACGTCTTCGCGCTGGATGGTGATCTGCATTCCCAGGCGCTCGCCTTCCTTGGTCAGACGGTCCTGCACCTCGTCGAAGCTGGCCGATTCGACGTTCAGCGTGGCCAGCATGGTCATGCAGAATATCTCGTTCTCGCCGAGGATGGTCTGGTTGATGTCGTCTATGTTCGCGTTGCATTCGGTGAGCACGGTTGCAACCGCGGCAACGATGCCGGTACGGTCGGCGCCGAGCACGGAGATGACGCATTTCATGGGCTGTTCCTAACGTCCAGTGAGGTTGGGGCCATAGGTCTTATAATTATCCCACAACGTTCGGGATAGTGCGGGCCACTGTGGTGCGCGGCCACGACGACGCGAGGGGTTTTACATGGACAAGGCCAAGATCGAAGAGGGCGTTCGCCTGATACTCGAAGGCATCGGGGAAGACCCAAACCGAGAGGGGCTGCTGAAGACGCCCGCCCGCGTCGCGCGCATGTACGAGGAAGTGTTCGCCGGCATGGACGAGAACCCGGCGCGCCACTTCGAGACCACCTTCGACGAGCATCACGAGGAAATGGTGCTGGTGCGTGACATCCCGTTCTATTCCATGTGCGAGCATCACCTGGTGCCGTTCTTTGGGCTGGCGCACATCGCGTACATACCCGCACGCGACGGACGCATATGCGGCCTGTCGAAGCTGGCACGTCTGGTGGACGCCTATGCGAAGCGCCCGCAGGTGCAGGAGCGCCTGACGTCGCAGGTCGCCGACACGCTGATCGAGCAGCTTCATCCCCAGGGAGCGTTGGTGGTGCTGGAAGCCGAGCACCTGTGCATGAGCATGCGCGGCGTGAAGAAGCCGGGCAGCAAGACCACCACCAGCGCCGTGCGCGGCGTGTTCGCGAAGAGCCAGGCCACCCGCAACGAGGCGCTGAATTTGATCTTCAGGGGTTAGGGGAAGGTTGCGAACGTCTCACTAAGACTTGTCGGGGACGTTCGCAACCTTTCGTTATTCCGCAGGAGCGTCGCCGCCGCCCGAAGGCGTGCTTGGGCCGGTGGACACGTCGATGGTGACGGTGTCGCCCTTCTTCGCCGAACCCGTTCTGCTCTGGTTGATGACGTTGCCCTTCGCAACCGAGTTGGACGCGCTGTAGGTGACGTTTACCTTGAGGCCGGCGCCCTCGATGGCGCTTCTGGCGTAGGATTCCGAGCTGCCTACGACGTTGGGAACGTTGACCGTGTTGTCTTCGCCCAAGGATACGACGTAGTTGATCGCCGTGCCTTTCGCCACCTTGGTTCCGGCGGAAGGAGACTGGCTGATGATGCACCCCGAAGAGATGCTGTCGCTGTGCTCGCTGCCGGTCTGGTTGATGGTGAGTCCGGCATCCTCGGCCTTCTTGCGGGCCGCGTCGAGGCTAAGGCCCTCGATGTTGGGCACCGGGACCTGTTCGCCGCCCTTCGACACCACCAGCTTGACCACCGAACCCTTGTTGGCGGGCTGTCCGCCGACCGGGTCTTGGCTGACGACCAGGCCTTCTTCGACGTCGTCGCTGTACTGCTGCGTGACCTCGCCGATGATGAAGCCCGCGTCGGTCAGCGCCTTCTTGGCGTCGGCCTCGGGCATGCCCACGACTTCGGGCATGTCGACCTGTTCCGACCCCTGCGAGACCCACAGGTCGATCTTGGAGCCCTTGTTGGCCTTCGTGCCGCCCTTCGGATTCTGGCCGATTACCTGGCCTTCTTCCACCGTGTCGTCGTATTGCGTCTTTATGTCGCCCACCTGGAAGCCAGCGGCCTCGATTTCGGCGACCGCCTGCTCGTAGGGCGTGTTGGTGACGTCGGGGACGTCCTGCTTCTCGCCGCCAAGGAACATGAACGCGAGCACGCCCGCAATGGCGAGCACCGCGACGATGCACACGGCTATGATGGCCTTCTTCTTGCCCGAGCCTTCGTTCTTTCCCGAACCGGAGCCAGGGGTAGCGCCTCCCGAATAGCGGCGGGTGGGCGTTCCTCCCCCGCCAGCCCCTACCGCAGCCACGGGCATGACCTGCGTGGAGTCCATGTCGCCGGCAGCCACGCCTATGGGCGAAATGACGCTGGTGCGAGCCTGGGTGAAATCGCTGTTGGTGGCCGCGTGGGCCATTCCGGCGCCTGCCGCGCCGATGGCTGCCGCAGCTGCCCCGCCTGCAACCAGCGCAGCGAGGTTGACCGGCCGCCCGGCAAGGAAGTCGTTCAGCGCCAGGCGCATGTCGTTCGCGGTGGCGAAGCGCGCGTTCGGGTCCTTCTGCATGGCTGTGAGGATGATGGCCTCGAACACCGGGTCGATGTCGGGGTTGATCTCGCGCGGGGCAGGCGGCTGGTCGCGCACCTGCATGAGGGCCACGCTGACGGCGTCGGGACCGTCGAAGGGAAGCGTGCCGGTGGACGCCTCGTAAAGGACGACGCCAAGCGAGTAGATGTCGCTGGCCGCCGTGAGGTCTTTGCCCTGCGCCTGTTCGGGCGACGTGTAGTGGGCGGTGCCCAGCACCGTTTCGGTCTTGTCGGCCGTGGAGTTCTTGGCGCGCGCGATGCCGAAGTCCATCACCTTCACGTTGCCGTCGGGCTGGACCATTATGTTCTGCGGCTTGATGTCGCGATGAATGATGTCCTGCTGGTGGGCCACCGTAAGGGCCTGGCACACCTGCGACCCGATCTCGGCGACCTTGCGCTGGTTGATCGCGCCGCGCTCGAGGATGGCGGTCTTGAGGTCGGAACCGCGGACGAATTCCATGACTATGTAATAGGTGTCCTGATCGTGGCCCCAGTCGTAGACGTTGACTATATAGGGGCTTTGGAGGTTGGCGGCCGCTGCTGCCTCCTGGCGGAAGCGACGCGTGAAGTCGGGGTCGGCGGCGTATTGCGGAAGCATGGTCTTGACTGCGACGATGCGCCCCAGCACCATGTCCTGTGCGCTGTAGACCTCGGCCATTCCGCCGACGCCGATGCGCTCGCCCAGCTGATACCTGTTGTTGAAGGTTCTGCCCGTCAAAGGTCCGTTGCCTGCCATTGCGATGCCCTTCTGTTTCTGCGTTTGTGGTTCGAGTCAAAGGTACCCATCATTGTACCTTACGCCCATAACGTGTGCAAAACGGACCAGCAACGAAAAAGGTTCCACCACCATCCAAAAGGATGAACCCACCTAACAAGGTGGGTACCCGCAACATGCTTCCTGGCTTTCGCATCGACGGACGCGAATCCCCATTCCACATGCAATGTAGGGTTCCCTTCATGAATGCATCGGTCCATCGCAAAGTATGGAGGGGCGGAACCACCGTTAGTATATGCCACCACCAACACGGCTGGGCAGCAAAATGCGCTTATTCATGCACATGTTGAATTCGTGCAGAAAAAACGGGGCAAAATGCCAAAAAATCGCCGCTTTCGGTCAACTCAAAAAGCTTTTGGACAGCTTCTGGCAATTTGCCAGTTCCTGGAACTGGGCTTTCTTGTTTGGATGAGTTCGCCACTGTTCGAAATCAGGACTATTGGCGCTCTCTGAAAGTAAAAAATGACAGAAAGCGGCGATTTTTTGGCATTTTGCCCTGTTTTTTTTGTCATGGAGCCACTGCAAATGAACAGGGAACACGTCCCCTGTTCATAATGCGGGGGTGTGGCAGAAGGACCAGGCTGTTTTGCCATGCCCTCTTACCAGCTGGAGGGGATTTCGATTTCGAACTTCGGCTGCTTCCATTCGACTGGGCTTCCGGCGGCCAAGGTTTTGGGAACGTCGAGCAGGCGCTGGTTCGACGAGCCGCGCCAGTCCAGCTCGTAGGAATGAAGCGATTCCACGAAAGGCCCGTCGACCAGGACGTCGAGGCAGCCGAGGAAGTCGTCGATGGTGGGCTGGTCCGCCGCCTTCCTGCAAAGGTCTTCGAAGGTGTAGCCGGAATATGCCCAGATGTCGTATCCGGCGTCCTTCAACCGCCGGGCCAAGGCCGCACAGGCTTCGGGTTGCTCGAAGGGCTCGCCGCCCGAGAACGTGACGCCCTGTATCAGCTTGTTCGCACGGATGTCGTCGTAGATGTCGTCGAGCGCGTAGTCGTTTCCCCCGTCGACCGGCTGGCTTTCGGGGTTGTGGCACCCCGGGCATGCGTGCGTGCAGCCCTGCACGAACACGCCGTACCGCAGTCCAGGGCCGTCCACTATGGAGTCGGGCACCAGCCCGAACACGCGGAGGCTACTTGGCTGGCTCATTGCGTTCCTTTCCGTGGCTCTTCTCACCGTGTGCCTGTCCGTCGTTGGCGCGGCGGTCTTCCTTGCCTTCCGAAGCACGCTCTTCCAGCTTTTGGATCTCTTCCTCTATCTTGCCGATGGGGCCGGTATGGTCCTCGAGTTCGCGGTTGACGACGAACTCCCGGCTTTCCTTGCGCTGCTTGTGCTGCTTTAGCCGCTTGGCGGAACCCGAAATTGCCTTCAGTGCCGTGTCGATGGCAACGCTGCGCTTGGTTCCTTTGCCGGTGGCGAACGTAAGCATGGCCTGGTACCCGCGGTCGGTCTTGCCCGTGACGTTGATCTGCGCCTTCTCCATCATGACGGCCACCTTGCCGACGGCCTCGTTCACCTCGTCCTGCATCTTCGCGACCACGTCCTCCAGCGACTCGTCGCCAGGGTCTATCGATATGTCCAGCCTGATGTCGTCTTCGGGGGCGAGCTTCACCAACGCGCTGGTGTTGATCACCGAGTTGGGGATGACCACCCGCTCGCCGCGCGCGGTGAGGATGGTGGTGTGGCGCCAGGTGACGTCGGTGACCATGCCTTCGTAGTTGCTCACCTTGATGCGGTCACCCGGCTCGACCAGCTTCGTCATTATGATCTGCAGGCCACCGATCAGGTTGGAAAGCGTGTCCTGGAAGCCCAGCGACACGGCGATGCCGCCGATGCCGAGCGCCGTGACTGCCGCGCCAACGTTCACGTTGAAGCAGCTGGAAAGGATGACGCACAGGCCTATGACCCACACGGTCACGCGCCCGATGTTCACGAAGATGCTGACGGCGGGCAGCGGGCCCTTGTTGGATTTCAGGATCTTGCGGAGGAACACCGTGACCAGATGCGCACAGAACGCCGTGACTATCGCGATTATCGCCGCGGTTATCAGCGTGCTGAGGCCGTCGCTATGAAGGATGCTGGCCAGCCAGTTCTTGAGTGCGTCTGTAAGCTTGTCGATGTCCATAGAGCGTAGTTTATATCACCGCATGAAAAGGGCGGCCTCGCGACCGCCCTTCGTTCCGAACTGTTAAACCCTCAAAACTAAATTTGATGCTTCACGCGGTCGGATTCCTCGGCGCGCTTGGCGTCGTTGAAGCGGTCGAGCGTGCCCACCAGGTAGCCGGTGATGCGGCGGATGCG
>CABVEH010000086.1 GCA_902497215.1 uncultured Eggerthellaceae bacterium
CCTGCGCAGTATGAAGCGGTTCGCGTACACCACAAGGAACGCGAACACGACGACGGAGAAGACGGAGAACGCCTGCACGACCATGGAGGCGGACTCGTACACTCCGCGCTGCTCGGGGCTTAGGTCCATCGACAGAAGGTAATCCCCCGATGCGGTGAACGAGTACAGCAGGCACGCGGCGAAGGCCAGCGTGAGGAAGTACACGACGTAGTCCGCGACGGAGCGCCTGACGTTGCGCCATGCGAGCTTCAGGTAGATGCGAGGCATGAACGTCCTTTCGACGGACATCATGCTAGAGGCGCCTCGCGGGTGGCGCCATCGGTTTGCCTTACGTTGCCCTAACGGTTTCGTAAGGTTGCGAATGGATGTGCCATTTGAGCGTGCCATTAGAACACATCAAATGGCACATCTAATGAAGGTAGGCCTGAAATGTGACAGATAACCCGACCTCTGTCACGGACCTCTGTCACGGCTTGACTTCTCCGACTGCTTCCAGCCACGCCGCCATGTCGGCCATAACGCAGGGGGACAGGTTCCTGTGTTATATGCATCACTGCGCTCACCCGCGTGCGTGTTCTAATGGCACACTCTCCGGATGGCCTTCGCATCCGCCACGCGCCTCCACTTGCTCGTTGCCCCACTCATAGAGCGCTTGCAGCCCGTCGACCAGTCCCTTGGCGTTTTCCGTCAGCTCGTACTCCACGTGGGGAGGCATCTCTTCGAACTCGACCCTGCCCACGAGACCGTTTCGCTCCATGTCGCGCAGCACCCTTGTCAGCGACGCGTCGGTTATGCCGCCCAGCTGCTCTCGCAGTTGCCCGTAGCGAAGCGGGGACGAGCGGTAAAGCGCCCAGATGACGGGAAGCCTCCACTTGCCCTGTATGATTTCAAGCGCGTACACAAGACCGCACTGCTCTTCGGGGAAAGAGCCGGCCTCGTGATGCGAATATTTCGTCTGCATGACAGATCCTTTGCTATCAAAAATGTAAGTATTGCCCATATGAGATAGGTTTTCTACGCTTGGTTACGACATTACAGCAAGCGTCGGGAAGGAACAACCATGGAGTTCAGCCAAGCAGTGCGCAACCGGAGATCCGACCGCAGCTTCGACGAGACGCGCGCCATACCGGAGTCGGAGTTGAGGGAAATCGTCGAGGAGGCGGGGCGTGCGCCCTCGTGGGCCAACTCCCAGCCCTGGAAGGTATACATAGCGACCGGCCAAGCGCTCGCGCGCATCAAGGAGGACCATCTGCAGCGGTCGATGCGTGGCGAGACGGGACATGCCGACTTCGAGACCATGCACAGGATGGACTGGGGCCTGCAGGCCCGTCAGAACATGTCTGCGTGGAGCGCGTCGATCTCGGGTTACCTCGGAAGCGACCACGCCCAGGACTTCTCCCTTCTACAGGCCCATTTGTTCGATGCGAGCGCCATCGCCTACATCGCGATTCCGCAGCCTGCTCCGGCCTGGGCCATCATGGACATGGGAGGCTTCGCGCAGACGCTGATGCTTTCGGCGACGAGCCACGGGATCGGGTCGATTCCCGCCTACGAACTGGTGAAGTACCCCGAGCCTGTTCGCGCCGTCATGGGGATTCCTTCCAGCGAGCTTCTGGCGACCGGCATCGCTTTGGGCTACGCCGACGACGCCTACATAAACGGCTTCCGCTCGCAGCGAATGCCGGTCGACGAGTACCTGGTCATAAAGTAGTCGTTGTGGGGACGCACGGCCGTCCCTTTGTGTGGGTCTAGTGACAGCCGCTAGGTTGTGGTGTAGAAGGCGTACTCGACGTGGCCGTTGGCGAAGTCGACCTTCAGCACGTACAGGTAGTTCGGCTCGATCGGGAACGTGGGCGTCCCGTCAACGAGCTTGAAATCCACGTTTTCGGCGGCCTGTTCGTCGCCTGCGATGTAGTGTTCGCTCGGGTCGGCGCTGTCGGCGGCGGCGTCGGCCATGATCAAAGGCATGCGTTGGACGCTAACGGAGTCGGGCTTCGCCGAAAAAGTCGCCGTGGCGTCCAGCTGCTGCGGTATGCGTGCGTCGGCTACGTCGGAGGCCAGCTTGCCGTCGGTGCTCCAAGGCAGCTGCGCGTTGTCCGACGAAGAGGTGCCCGCGGCGCTCGTGTCGGTCGCCGGGTAGCTCCACTCCCACGACACCGGGTTCAGCACGACGGACACTTGCGCGAGGCCAGTCGTGTAGGAAAGCGAGCCCGTCGGGACGTCAGCCGGGTCGGTCGGCGCGAAGACCTGGTCCACCAGCTCGGAATACTGCTCGGCATCCGCTGGGCTTCCTTTCTCGAGCACTTCCACCTTGAAGATGTTGGGGTACTGGCCCGGGTAGCTTTCCAACATGATGCCGTCGCCCGTCACCAGCACTACGTTTCCGGCCTCGAGTTGCGATGGCTCGATCTGCTGACCGCCTGACGTTATGACGGCATCGTCCAGATTGGTGGGAATGTAGGGAGTTTGCGTGTCCTGGTCGACGAAGAGGAACTGACCTTCGTTGGCGTAGGCCACCATCGCGGTGTTCGTGGCATCTTCAGGCGTCGAGGCGCCCGAGGAGCTTATTCCTTGGCCGCTTTGCGAGCACGAGCACAGCAGCGCCGTCGCAAGGGCGGCAACAGCGGCCAGCGCGAACAGTCGGGTCGTCCGCGTACGTGATGAGGGGCGAAGAGGTGTGGTCTCGTGTGATTTCATGAGGGTTTCCCGCCTGTCGTTCCGAAGTCTTTTCTGAGACTATAGCCAACGAAGCATCGCAAGCGACCCCTCTTGAGAAGACCGAAACCAGGAAGTTATATTCGTGCAATTGGATATGCCCTGATAGGGCGCGTTACGCGTTGCCCGGAGTCATCAGCAGGTCGGACGCAAGCTGCGCTCGTATGCCGAACTCCAGCACGACGATGGAGGCAAGCAGGAACGCCATCTGCTGGACGTACCCTGCAGGCGGGAACCACTGAAGAACCGCTAGCCATGCGTCGACCGACACGGACAGCACGAAGAACAGCGGGATCTGCAGGAACTGGATAGGTGCGAACCTGCTTCTCAGTAGTGCGACCTCAAGTAGGAAGTACGTCAGGTTGAAGACGAACGTCCAGGCACCCATGACTCGCCAAGCATTGTGGGGCTGGGAGGTGCCGTGCCGCCTACTTCGGCGGCATGAAGAACTTCAGCAGGCGCATCTTCACGTCGTCGAACGGAGGGTTGCGTATGGGCAGCTCCACCAGGTTCGACTTCCTCATGGTAGACCGGTAGTGCGTGAAGGCGTCGAAGCCGGCCTTTCCATGGTACGAACCTATGCCCGAATTCTGCAGGCCGCCGAACGGCAGGTGCGTGCTGCTGGCCCAGATGACCACGTCGTTTATGGTGACGCCGCCGCTGGACACCTTGTCCATGATGTGCTTGGCGTTGGCAGAGCTGCGCGTGAACACGTAGCATGCCAGCGGATGCCCGTAGGACCTGGTCACGTCGATCGCGTCCTGCAGGTTCCTGTACGCGATCACCGGCAGCACCGGCCCGAAGATCTCCTGCGACATAAGCGGGTCGGAAAGCTGCACGCCTGTTACGATGGTGGGCTCGATTTGCAGCGTCTCGGGGTTCCGGCCTCCGCCGCACGCGATCTTGGTACCTGCGCCGCGCCTGTCTATCAGGCCGCACACCATGTCGTAGTGCTTCTTGTTGATCATGTGCGGATAGTCGGGGCTCTTCAGCGGTTCGGGCCCGTAGTACTTGTGAATCGACCTGGCCAGCTCGTCGACGAACGCGTCCGCCACGCTCTCGTGCACCAGCGCATAGTCGGGCGCCACGCACGTCTGCCCCGAGTTCAGGCACTTGCCCCACGCCACGCGTTCTCCGGCGCGGCGCACGTCGGCGTCCTCGGTCACGAACAGCGGGTTCTTCCCGCCAAGCTCCAGCGTCACGCTGGTCAGGCTCTCGGCCGCGTGGGCCATTATCTTCTTCCCGACGCCCGGGCTGCCGGTGAACATTATCTTGTCGAACGACACCTGCAGGATCCAGTCGTTCATCTCGTTGCTGCCTTGCAGGCACACGACGAACCTGGGGTCGAACACCTCGCGGCATAGCTTCATAAGGAACGCCGACGTGTGCACCGACTGTTGGGACGGCTTCAGGACGACGCAGTTGCCGGCGGCGATGGCGTCGACCAGCGGGATCAGCGAAAGCTGCAGCGGGTAGTTCCAGGGAGACAGCACCGCCGCCACGCCGAACGGGTAGGCGTATATGCGCGAGACGGTTGGGAAGTGGGCGAGCGAAGTGGGCACGAGCCTTGGGCGCGACCACTTCCTGACGTGCGCGATGCAGTTGCGCAGCTCGTCGTACACAAGTCCGAGCTCGGTCGCGTACGACTCGAACTCGCTCTTGCCCAGGTCGGCATGCAGCGCCTCCAGTGCTTCCGACTCGTGCGCAAGAAGGTATGTCTGAAGCTGCCTAAGCTGGCGGACGCGGAAGTCGCACGGGAGCGTCGCGCCCGTCTGGAAGTAGATTTCCATGGCGTCTATGACGCTCTGCAGATCTGCTGCCGATTTCGGCTCGTTCTCGTACGGGTCGAACATTTGCATCATCTCCGTATGCTTGCTTGTGCGTGTCAGGGGACGTTCGCTTTTGACACATGTGACAGTGAGCTCGGGTCTTTTATATCCTTCGCATGGCTTCCCAGCCGGCCATCGATATGCAGCTGGGCACGACCTTGCCGACCAACCTCAGCAAAAGCGACTGTGGGCTGGCGCAGGCTATGGCGAAGTGCGCCTTGTTGGCCAATAGCGCGTCGCGAACCACGCTTTGCGGGGTCTGCGCCCCGAAGAGGTGCCTGACGTCGTGGCCGCCTCCCGACTGGCGCGCGACCTTCTCGAAGCCGGTCTTCACCCACGTCGGGCAAAGCGCCGTGGCCGTGATGCCGGTGCCTGCAAGCTCCCACCTCAGCGCCCGCGTGTAGCGCAGCACGAAGGCCTTCGATGCGGCGTAGACGTTCATGTGCGGAAGCGGCAGGAACGCCGCGGCCGAGGCCACCTGGATGATTCTTCCCCCGCGTCCCATGTATGGCAGCGCCGCGCGCGTCATCTCCACGACGGCCCTGCAGTTCAGATCGATCATGCCGGCCGCGGCCTCGTCGGATATGGTCTGCCAGTCTCCGAACTTGCCGAAGCCTGCGGCGTTCACCAGGTAGGTGACGTTCGGCTGCTCTTCCTTCAGCGTGTCGCGTATCGCCGCGACGTCGTCCTTGTTGGTGAGGTCGGCTTCTAGGATCTTCGCGGGGGTGTCCAGCTCGCCTGCGACCTTCTCGAGGGCGTCCTTCTTCCTGGCGCAGATCCAGATCTCGTCCGCCACTTGCATTTTGTCAAGCTGCAGGGCGAACTCGCGCCCGATTCCCGAAGACGCTCCAGTCACGAGCGCGACTTTCTTCTGCATGGTGGCTTCCTTTCTGCCGTCATCCGAACGATTCGATGCTATTCGCTTCGAAGCGATGCCACGCGCGCATGAGCAAACCGTTACGGATGTGACAGTGAGGTCGGGTCTTTTGTCACATTGCGCTGCAATAATCAATCCATTTGGAAAGCCTTCAACGCAACGTGACAAAAGACCCGACCACTGTCACGCCCTGTCATTCCTGGGATTGCAGCCAGTCGAAGACCTCGAGGACGCGCGGCGCGGCCTTCTCGTGGACCAGCAGGTAGAACGACGCGGTGGCCTCGGGCTCGTCGATAGGGATGCGCACTCGGTCGGGGTATAGGCCTTCCTGCAGCGGGATGTCGGTCACGAACACGGGCAGCCCGCTGGAGTTCGCCATCTGCATGAAC
>CABVEH010000087.1 GCA_902497215.1 uncultured Eggerthellaceae bacterium
AAGGCTCGTCGAGATGGTTGAGCTTGCGGACCATCCCTGGTTCGTGGCAAGCCAGGCCCACCCCGAGTTCAAGAGCCGCCCGCACAGGCCGCATCCCCTGTTCCGCGACTTCGTCGGCGCCGCAATCGCCCAGCAGGGCTAACATTTTGCCTCGGTCGCATGCCTCTCTCATCCGATTCGACGCCCCGTTGCGACATTCGGACGTGGCTTGTGGCGAAGAGAAGACACAGCGGCGTATAACTGCGGCTACCTGCAAACGCTTGAGCCTTAAGTTGAATCTTCGCTTTATACGCCTCGTCCGAATGCCGCAGCGTCTCATAAGGATTTCGAGCAGGCAAGCGCCCGAGGCTGGATAACGCGCAGATCGCATGCGCGGTATATAATCCGCTGCATGGACATCGAAACGGTCGTCGAGGAATACCTTTACTACCTGCGCATCGAGCGCGGGTCGTCCCAGAACACCGTGGACGAGTACGCACGCGACCTCAAGGCCTATGCGGAGCATCTGGCGAAGCTGGGCATGGTCGACGTCGACGACGTCGACGCCAACGCCGTCATCGACTTCGAGGTGTCGCTTTCAAAGGCGGGGTATGCCCCAGCAAGCGTGAAGCGCAAGATGTCGGCGGTCAGGGGGCTGCACAAGTTCGTCCTCAGCGAGGAATACTCCAGCAAGTCGCCCATAGACGTTTTAAAGCTGCCGAAGGTTCCCGCGAAGCTCCCCGAAGTGCTGTCCATATCCGACGTGTCCAACATGCTGGACTCGATGGGATGCGACGGCGCCTTGCAGGTGCGCGACAAGGCGTTGATGGAAGTCCTCTACGGCTGCGGGCTTCGTGCCAGCGAGGCGTGCGGGCTTGACATGTCGCGCTTCCATGCCGAGGATGGCTTCCTCATAGTGATGGGGAAGGGCTCAAAGGAGCGCCTCGTTCCCATATCTGGAGCGGCGCTTGACGCCTTGTCGGCATACTGCGACGGGGGCGCCAGGGCCGAGCTCAGCATGAAGGCCAAACGGCCCTCGCAGGAGGACCTGGGGGCCGTGTTCCTGAACGCACGGGGCACCAGGCTAACCCGGCAGGGGCTGTTCGGAATAGTGCGGAAAGCCGGGGAAGCGGCTGGAATAGAGTCGCTCCACCCACACACGTTGCGGCATTCCTTCGCCACGCACATGCTGGAAGGCGGCGCCGACCTGCGCGTCATCCAGCAGATACTCGGCCATTCGAGCATATCCACCACGCAGATCTACACCCATGTGGACAGGCAGCATGTCCGCGAGGAATACCTTTCGTCGCATCCGCGCGCGTAGCGGCATGCAGACGGCATGGGCGAAACGGAATCGCAGGGCCTCCTTCCGCCTTTCAGGCGTTGCACGCAGGGATTCCCTGTGCTAACATAGCCACGTGGCCGCAAGGCTGCGAAAAACTTTTCGGACCGTTTGGAAAGTGGGCATTCGTCCCGCTTTTTTTATTGTCCTAGGGCAAGCGAGAGGGGGTGCGGCGAACTTGTTGACCAAGAAGGAGAAGCAGCTGCTGGAGGCGTTGCAGTCTTCCGCGGAAGGACGCGGCGTCGAGATCGTGACCGTCGAGGTCATAGGCTCGTCGAAGTCGCCCGTAGTGCGCGTCTACATCGACACGCCCGACGGCGTCTCCTTCAAGGAGCTCACCGAGTCCCAGGAATGGATAGGCGAGCTCATGGACGAGATCGACCCTTTCCCCGGGGCCTACACCCTGGAAGTGTCCTCGCCCGGGATAGACAGGCCGCTGCGAACCCCCGAGCACTTCGAGCGGTTCGCGGGCGAGCAGGCCAAGGTCCGCACCAACGGCCCCATAGACGGCCGGTCCAACTTCAAGGGCCGCATAGTCTCCGCCGACGCCGACGTTCTCACGCTCGAACTCGACGACGGACAGGCCGAGATACCGTTTTCCGCGATCCGCCGCGCCAACCTGGTCGGCAGGATCGACTTCTAAACACGCAGGACAAAGAAATCCGCTGGACATGGAGGAAAGGTAATGGCTGAAGAGGAATTGTCACTGATCGAAGCGCTGCAGGCCTTGGCGCACGAGCGCAAGATAGACGAGTTCTACATCATCGAACGCCTCGAGGAGTCGCTGGCCAAGAGCTACGAGCGCATCCTCGACCTCGAATACGACGCCAAGGTGACCATCGACAGGCAGACGGGGAAGATCTACGTGTTCGAGCTCGTCCCCATCGGCGAGCCTGACGAGGAGACGGGCGAGTACTCCGAGTTCGAGGAGCGCGACGTCACCCCCGAGGGCGTCAGCCGCATCGCCGCGCAGAACGCCAAGAGCGTCATCGCGTCGATAGTGCGCGACGCCACCCGCAAGTCCATCTACGAGGAGTTCTCCGACCGTGTAGGCGACCTGATCACAGGAACGGTGCTGCAGGGCACGCCCGACTTCACCATCATAAAGATCCGCGACGGCGTCGAGGCGGAGCTTCCGCACTTCGATCAGAAGCGCAACCCGCAGGAGCGCAACGAACGCCCCGCCGGCGAGCATTACCGCCACAACCAGCGTCTCAAGCTGCTCATCATCGAGGTCCGCGACCCCGACTCCGACGCACCCCGCGTGCGAGGCGAGCACACGCGCCCCTCCATCGTGGTGTCCAGGACGCATCGCGACCTGATCAAGCGCCTCTTCGAGATAGAGGTGCCCGAGATCTACGACGGCATCGTGGAAGTGAAGTCCATCGCGCGCGAGCCAGGCGTGCGTTCGAAGGTCGCCGTTGCCTCGCGCGAGCCCAACCTCGACCCGGTAGGCGCATGCGTCGGCCCCAAGGGGTCGCGCGTGCGCATGGTGGTCGAAGAGCTGCGCAACGAGCGCGTCGACGTCATCCAGTGGAGCGACGACCCGGCGGTCTACATCGCCAACGCCCTTTCCCCTGCGCGCGTGACCAACGTCACCATAGACGCCGACAACCACCACGCCACCGTCGTGGTGCCCGACGACCAGCTCTCGCTGGCCATAGGCAAGGAAGGGCAGAACGCAAGGCTTGCAGCCCATCTCACGGGGTGGCACATCGACATCAAGCCCGCAAGCTTCATGGGCGAGTCGCTCATAGAGGACGTGGAGGTCGACGAGGAGCAGGAGTCTTTCGACGACGATTTCTGCGCCTATGTAAGCGAGGACGGCGTGCGCTGCAGGAACCACTCCCGCGAGGGGTCGAAGTATTGCGGCGTTCACGCGTTCATGGAGGAATAGCATCGACTCGCGCCCCGCGGACGCAGGCCCGGGGCGCTTGACGGAAAGAGGCGGATTGGACCGGCTGAGGACATGCATCGGGTGCAGGGCGACGGCGCGCAAGGAAAGCATGCTGCGCATCGCCAAGCTCGGAAGCGGCGAAGTCGTGGTCGATCCGGACGGAAGAGGGCCAGGCAGGGGTGCATATGCATGTTCCCGGGAATGTCTGGAGAAGTCGGCGAAGGACGGGAGCTTGGCCAGGGCGCTGAGAACCAAGGTCTCCGCCGATCTGTGCGACAGGCTCGCGAGGCAGGCAGGGGACCATGCGTCCTGGGCCGCCGCAAAGGGAAGCAAGGAGTAGCAATATGGCCGGAATGCGCGTAGGTGCGTTGGCGAAGGAGACCGGGCTCACGAGCAAGGACATGCTCGCGCGCCTGAAAGACCTGGGCATACAGGCCAAGTCCCACGCCAGCGTCCTTTCCGACGAGGACGTCGAGAAGGTGCGGGAGAGCATGAAGTCGGAGATCCTGCAGAATTCCGACGAGCTCGCCGAAGAGGACCGCAAGGAGCTCGAGAAGCAGAAGAAGAAGGCCGACAAGCAGAAGGCGGCCGAGGAGGCCGAACGCAAGGCCGCCGTCGAGAAGGAGCTGGCCGAGCGCGAGGCGGCGAAGGCCGCCCAGAAGACGGACAAGCCCGCCAAGGGCGCAGAAGGCGAGAAGAAGGTCCGCATCGAGACCCAGGCCACGTCGGGCATCGAGTCGCTCGCCGAGAAGATCGAGCAGGAGAACAGGCGCGTCGAGCAGGAAAGGCGCGAGGCCGAGGCGCGCGCCAAGGCGGAGAAGCTGGCCGCCGAGGTGGCCAAGAAGCAGGCCGTCGAGGAGTCTTTGCGCAACAAGGGCAAGCATCCGCAGAAGGCGCACGCCGCATCCACCGACGAGGAGAAGCCGGCCAAGGCGAAGAAGGCCGCTCCCACATCGTCGAGCAAGTTCAGCTCGCTGCTGTCGCAGATCGAGTCCGAGCAGCAGCGCATCCAGACGCAAAAGGCCGAGACGCCGCAGAAAGGCGCCAAGGGCGGCAAAGGCGGCCGCAAGAAGGGGGCGCAGGTGGTCCCCGAGCTCGAGCAGGCCGTGCAGACCGAAGACCGTTACGCGCAGATGGCGGCGCAGGCCGAGAAGCTGCAGCGCGACAAGGTGCTTGCCGAGGCAAGGGCCGCCGTCGCCGCGGCTGCAACCAGCAGCGAGGGCGAGGGCAGGCGCAAGAAGCGCAAGGAGAAGCGCGAGGCCGAGGCTCGCGAGCGTGCCGAACTGGAGGCCATCGAGCGCGGAATCGACCCCGAGCTGGTGCTTGACGACTCGGTGGTCGAGGTTCCGCAGGGCGCCACGGTCGCCAAGCTCGCCGAGCTTCTGGCCGTGCAGCCCAACGACATCATCAAGCGCCTGTTCCTGCTTGGCCAGGTGCTCACGCTGACGCAGTCCATGAGCGACGACCTGATCGAGATCGTCGCCGACGACATGGGGCGCAAGGTCCGCGTCGTGTCGCCCGAAGAGGAGTACACGGTCGTCTACAACGACACCGAGGCCGACCTCGAGCCCAGGCCGCCCGTGGTGACGGTCATGGGCCACGTCGACCACGGCAAGACGTCGCTTCTCGACGCCATCCGCGACACGGGCGTCGTCGAGAGCGAGGCAGGCGGCATAACACAGCACATCGGCGCCTCCGTGGTCGACATCAACGGTCGCCAGATAACCTTCATCGACACGCCCGGGCACGAGGCCTTCACGGCCATGCGCGCCCGCGGTGCGCAGGTCACCGACGTAATCGTGCTGGTGGTGGCGGCCGACGACGGAGTCATGCCGCAGACCGTCGAGGCGATCAACCACGCCAAGGCGGCCGGCGTGCCCATCGTCGTGGCCGTGAACAAGATCGACAAGGACGGGGCCAACCCCGACAGGGTCCGCCAGGAGCTGACGGAATACGAGGTCATCCCCGAGGACTGGGGCGGACAGAACATGTTCGTGAACGTGTCGGCCAAGAAGCGCCTGCACATCGACGAGCTGCTCGAGACCATCATCCTGCAGGCCGACGTGCTTGAGCTCAAGGCGAACCCGAACGCGCTGGCCTCAGGCTTCGTCATCGAGGCCAACCTCGACAAGGGCCGCGGCCCGGTTGCCACGGTGCTCGTCCAGCGAGGCACGCTGCACCCGGGCGACGCGGTGGTTGCAGGCACGTCCTACGGCCATGTGCGCGCGCTGGTGAACCCCCGCGGCGAACACGTGGACGCCGCCCGCCCGGCCGACCCCGTCGAGATCCTGGGCCTGAACTCGGTGCCCACCGCAGGCGACGAGTTCCGCGTCTTCGAGGACGAGCGCGACGCCCGCAAGCTCGCCGAGGAGCGCGCGCTGCGCGAGCGCCTCGCCGAGCAGCAGCATACGGCGCACATGAGCCTCGACGACCTGTTCAGCCGCATCGAGGAAGGCAAGCAGACCGACCTCAACCTCATCGTGAAAGCCGACGTGCAGGGCTCCATCGAGGCCCTGGCCGACGCGTTCAAGAAGATGGACCAGACCGAGG
>CABVEH010000088.1 GCA_902497215.1 uncultured Eggerthellaceae bacterium
ACGTCGTCTACCGCCTCGGGTTCGCCAAGTCCCGCGCCGAGGCCCGCCAGCAGGTCCGCCACGGCCACATCTACGTCAACGGCCGCCGCGTCGACATCCCGTCGTTCCGCGTGCGTCCGGGCGATTTGGTGTCGGTGGCGCCCAAGGCCCGCGAGATGCTGGTCATCAAGAGCGCTCTGATCTCCAACGAGCGCGTCCAGGTGCCGGCGTGGCTCGAGGTCGACATTGAGAAGCTGCAGGGTTCCGTGCTCTCGCTTCCCAACCGCGACCAGATCGACGCCGACATCCGCGAGCAGCTCATCGTCGAGCTTTACTCCAAATAACCGCTGCTTCAGAAGGAGGCTCACATCACATGACAGAGTTCATGAGGCCTACTATCACGACCGAAGAGGTCAGCAACACCGTTGCGCGTTACATAGTAGAACCACTGGAGCGCGGTTACGGCTCTACGCTGGGCAACTCCCTCCGCCGGGTTTTGCTGTCGTCCCTCGACGGCGCGAAGGCCACGGCCATCCAGATCGAAGGCGTGCAGCATGAGTTCACCACCGCCGAGGGCATCATCGAGGACATCACCGACATCGTCCTCAACGTGAAGGGGCTCGTGTTCGCGCCCCTGTCCGACGACGTAGAGCGCGCAACGGCGCACGTCTCGGCCGAGGGCCCCTGCGTGGTGAAGGGTTCCGACCTCGAGGTTCCCACCGAGTTCACGCTGGTGAACCCCGACCACGTCATCGCCACCGTCGCCGACGGCGGGACGCTCGACATGACCATCCGCATCGGCATCGGCCGCGGCTACGTCTCGGCCGACAACAACAAGCGCCCCGAGGACCCCATCGGCATCATCCCGGTGGACTCGCTGTTCTCGCCCGTGCGCCGCTGCACGATGAACGTGGAAGACACGCGCGTGGGCCAGCGCACCGACTACGACAGGTTGGTGCTCGAGGTGGAAACCGACGGTTCCATCAGCCCCACCGAGGCCGTCTGCCGCGGTGCGAACATCGTCACCCAGTACATGGGCGCCTTCCTTTCCCTCGCGAACGACGAGGAGGAGGTCGAGCTCGAAGAGGTTTCCATCTTCGCGCCCGAGAACACCGAGACCAACGCCGAGCTCGACAAGCAGATCGAGGACCTGGACCTTTCCGTCCGCTCCTACAACTGCCTCAAGCGCGCCGGCATCCACTCGGTGCGCCAGCTGGTCGAGTTCTCCGAGAACGACCTGCTGAACATCCGCAACTTCGGCGCTAAATCCATCGAGGAAGTCAAGGACAAGCTGATTTCCATGGATTTGAATTTGAAGCTTTAGGAGATATGCAACCATGAGACACAAGTACAAGGGTCGCAAGCTGGGAACGAGCTTCGCCCACACGAAGGCCATGAAGGTCAGCCTCGTGCAGGCGCTCTTCCTGAACGACCGCATCAAGACCACCGAGGCGCGCGCCAAGGAGATCCGCGGCGACGTCGACAAGGTCATCACCTGGGCGAAGAAGGGCGACCTGCATTCACGCCGCCTGGCCATCGCCGCGCTTGGCAACGACTCCGACCTGGTGCGCGAGATCTTCGAGAAGGTCAACCAGGGCATGTTCGAGGGCCGTTCCGGCGGCTACACCCGCATCATGAAGCTGGGCCCGCGCAAGGGCGACGGCGCCCCCATGGTCATCATGGAGCTCGTGAACGAGACTTGCGTGCCCAAGGCCGAGAAGAAGGCCGCCAAGGCCAAGGCAACGCCTTCCAAGAAGAAGGCCGCCCCCAAGAAGAAGGCCGCTGACGCCGAGGCAGGCGAGAAGGAGACCGTGCTCGAGGAGATGCACGACTCCATCGAGGCCGCCGAGGAGACCTTCGCCGAGAACGTGCGCGAGGAAGGCGAGCAGCAGCTGGCCGAGGAGAAGGCCGAGGTGGCCAAGGAAGACGCCGCTGCAGCCGACGAGGCCGAGGAAAAGGCCCAGGAAGCCGCCGAGAAGGCCGAAGAGGAGGCCAAGGCCGACGAGAAGGTCGCCGACGAGCAGAAGGAGGAAGCCAAGGAGGAGGCCGAGAAGGCCGAGGCCGAGGCTGCCGAAGAGGCTGCCGTCGACACAGCCGAGAAGGTAGAGAAGTCCGAGGAGTAGTCGCTTCCCTGCGGAGCGCCCGCCATGGACGTCCAGGTCTCAACCTTCCTCGAAAAGGAATCGAGCGCGCATCGATGCGATGCGCGCTCCAAGATAGCGATGCTCGCCGTTTACTCGGTGGGCATTTTTTTCGTTGACGGCTGGCTGGGAATGGCCGCATATGCGGCAATGCTCGCCGTCGTCGCGGTGTGCCTGCGGGCGCCTTTGCGCCGCATAGCCGTCCTTGGGGTTCCGGTCTACGTCATCGCGTTGCTGACGGTGGCCTTCAACATGTTCCAGGCGACCGACGCAGGCATTGCGTTCTCGTGGGCAGGCCTTGCGCGCGGGTGCTTCTTCGCCGCGCGCATCCTGCTTCTGGTGTGGTTCAGCCTGGTGGTGTGCTTCACCGTCCAGGCGACCGAGCTGGTGCAGGCGTTCTCGCGCATCATGTCGCCCCTGCGCGCCCTGCATGTTCCGGTGGACGACATAGCCATGGTGTTCTCCATCGCGCTTCGGTTCATCCCGCAGATGGCCGAGGAGTACTTTCAAATACGCGACGCGCAATGGTGCCGTTGTGCCGAGTTCGACGAGGGGCCGGTAGCGTCCCGCGTTAAGGCGCACTGCGCGATCATGGTCCCCATGTTCGTCGGGATGTTCAGGCGCGCCGACAGGCTTGCGGCATCCATGGACGCACGCTGCTACGGCATGAGGGGGGTGGTGCGCACCGACATCCGCGCGGCATCCATGGGCGCCTCTTCGGTGGCGGCCGCCGTCGGTGCGTTCGCGTTCTGTTGCATTGTTTCCGTTCTGCTATGATTGAGGCGCTTCAAAAGCCAATCCATCATTTAGGAGGCAACAGATGGCGATCATCATCGACGTGTACGGCCGTGAGATCCTGGATTCCCGCGGCAACCCAACCGTAGAGGTCGACGTCACCCTTAGCGACGGCTCCCAGGGCAGGGCGGCGGTTCCTTCGGGGGCTTCGACGGGCGCTTTCGAGGCCGTCGAGCTGCGCGACAACGACGCCAAGCGCTACATGGGCAAGGGCGTCCGCGACGCGGTGGACCACGTCAACACGGAAATCGCCGACGCCCTGATCGGGCTCGATGCCATCGAGCAGCGCGACATCGACGAGTGCATGCTGGACATCGACGGCACCGACAACAAGGGCGCCATGGGCGCCAACGCCATCCTGGGCGCGTCCCTTGCGGTGGCGCACGCCGCGGCTGAGTCCTGCAAGCTTCCTCTTTACCGCTACGTGGGCGGCGCGAACGCGCACCTGCTTCCCACCCCCATGATGAACATCCTGAACGGCGGCGTGCACGCCGACAACAACGTCGACTTCCAGGAGTTCATGATCATGCCCGTGGGCGCCGAGACCTTCACCGAGGGCCTTCGCTGGTGCGCCGAGATATACCACACCTTGAAGAAGGTCCTGCACGACGCGGGCCTTGGCGGAGGCGTCGGCGACGAGGGCGGGTTCGCCCCCAACCTCAAGACCAACGAAGAGCCGCTGAAGTACATCAGCGAGGCCTGCGAGAAGGCGGGTTACGTCCCGGGCAAGGACATCATGTTCGCCATGGACCCGGCGTCCACCGAGTTCTACGACGAGAAGGCCGGCAAGTACGTGCTTGCAGGCGAGGGACGCGAGCTTACCAGCGAGGAGATGGTGGACTACTGGGCCGCACTCGTCGAGAAGTACCCCATCATATCCATCGAGGACGGCATGGCCGAGGAGGACTGGGACGGCTGGAAGCTGCTGACCGACCGCATCGGCGACAAGGTCCAGCTGGTGGGCGACGACCTGTTCGTCACGAACTCCAAGCGCCTGGCCAAAGGCATCGAGCTTGGCTGCGCGAACGCCATCCTGATCAAGGTGAACCAGATAGGCTCGCTCACCGAGACGCTCGAGGCCATCGAGCTGGCCAAGACGCACGGCTACGCCTGCGTGATGAGCCACCGCTCCGGCGAGACCGAGGACAGCACCATCGCCGATCTGGCGGTGGCGTGCAACTGCGGCCAGATCAAGACCGGCGCGCCTGCGCGTTCCGACAGGGTGGCCAAATACAACCAGCTCATCCGCATCGAGGAGGAGCTGGACTCGCAAGGCGCCTACGCCGGGATGGACGCGTTCTACAACATTGACCGATAAGCCATCGGGGGCCGACGACGTGCGGCCCCTTATTTTGACCCGCATTATCAGAAACGAGGATAAATGACTGCTGAAGACATGATCTCGCTGGAAGAGGCCCGCGAGCTTGTGACGTCTAAGATGAAGCCGATGCCGGTGGAGACGGTCCCGGTGCTTGACGCCGTAGGGCGCGTGTGCGCCCGCGAGGTCCGAAGCGACATCGACGTGTCGCCGTTCGCCCATTCGGCGATGGACGGGTTCGCGCTGCGTGCCAGCGAGCTGGAAGGCGCATCGAAGGACGCCCCCAAGGTGTTAAAGGTCGTTGGCGCGATCGGCGCAGGCGACGTGTTCGGGGGCAGCATAGGCGCGGGCGAGTGCGTCCGCATAATGACGGGAGCATGCCTTCCCGACGACGCCGACGCGGTGGTCAAGTACGAGAGCGTCGACTACAAGGGCGGCGACGGCGGAACGGGTTCAGAAGTCGCCTTCGACGCCCCTGCCAAGGTTGGCGACAACGTGCGTGCCGCAGGCGAAGAGGCCAAGGCCGGCGAGGTCGTCGTGCGCCCAGGCGAGGTCGTGTCGTGCGCCGGCGTGGGCTACCTTGCAAGCTGCGGGGCGCTTCAGATAGACACCTACGCGCGGCCGCGGGTGGCCGTGATGGCCACGGGAAGCGAGCTGGTTCCTCCCAGCGAGGTGCCGGGCCCGGGCCACATACGCGAATCGAACGCCTACGCCATCGCGGCGTGCATACGCGCCGCCGGCGCCGAAGCGGCCATGCTTCCGATAGTCAAGGACGACTACGACGAGCTTGCCCGGGCCGTCAAGTCGGCGGCATCGCAGTTCGACTTCGTGATCACCACCGGCGGTGCCGCCAATGGCGACTTCGACTTCATCAAGAAGGTGGTGGCCAGCGAAGGCGAGCTTCTGATGACGTTGGTCAACATGCGTCCGGGCAAGGCGCAGACGTTCGGCTTCGTGGACGGCACGCCCGTGTTCGGGCTGCCAGGCAACCCCGCCGCGGCCTACTGCGGGTTCGAGATGATAATACGCCCGGCGCTGCGCAAGATGCAGGGCTACACCCATCTGGAGCATCCGTGCGTGACGGCGCGCCTGACGCAGGACGTGCGCAAGCGCGACCCCAGGCGCATATTCCTGCGTTCCACGCTGACCAAGGGCGCCGACGGCGGCTATGACGTGACCCCTGCGTCCAACCAGAGCTCGGGGCTGTTCGGCGTCATCCAGCGCAGCAACTGCATGGCGGTCATGCCCGAGGGGCTCGAATCCAAGAAGGCCGGGGACGAATTGCGTTGCGTGCTTCTGGACATCCCCGAGGAGATAGAACTGTAACCGAGGGCCACGGGCCCGCGCCATGGAAGGAAAGGACCGCATCATGGCCGATGCCGCCAACATTTCGTTCGCCATAGTCACGTGCTCCGACACCCGCAGCCTCGCGCAGGACGCCGCCGGCGACTTCCTGGAAGGCGCCATTGCGGAGTGCGGCTGGGAATGCCGCGACCATTCCATAGTGAAGGACG
>CABVEH010000089.1 GCA_902497215.1 uncultured Eggerthellaceae bacterium
CTCGTTGACCGTCAGAGCTAGGTAGTTACCGATGTAGCTCTCCCACTTCGGCGTGTTGTCGAACAAGTCGTCGTCGGCGCCCAGGATGAACTTCTGTGGCGCGGTGAAGAACTCGGCCGAAACCTCGGACCTTAGCGCCTCGCGCACGGCCGAGTCGGTTATTGACATCACCGTCCTGCTGATGCGCGACCGCCCAAGCGGTCGGCCGAGCCTAGGCGCGTAGCGGATTGCCTCCACGAGAGGCCTTCCGTGGTCGTGTGACTGCCTGTCCTCGATGACCCAGCGACCGTTGCCGCGCCTTCCGATCGTGATGACCTCGCTGGCGGTGAACATGTTCACGAGCGAGGGCCCCTTGACGTACCCGTCGCGGTCGCGCCGCACGTCTGCCACGACCAAGGCGCAGTCTATGCGGTTCAGCCGATGGTTCCAAAGCACAGCGGAATCGCGCGCGGAATGGGCAGTCACGAGCGCTTCGGGCTCGCCCGGGCCGCCGCCAGTCACGGCCAGGAGCGAAAAGCACGACACAAGAGCGTCGCTGACGGCAGAAGTGTAGAGGGTGAGGAAATCGTTCTCCTCGATGACGGCGTCGAGGGAGGCATTCTCGTCGACGCCTTTGAACGTGAAACCTTCCAGGATGGTCCTGTCGGCCAGATAGTCGACGGCCTTGGCTGGCCACGAGACGTAGGTTTCGACGTTCTTCAGCGTCGGCGGGATGGAGATTCCCAGGTCCTTCAGCTTGTTGTGGTCGTCGTAGTACCTGTTGCGCAGGATGTTCCTCCGACGCTTGCGCCACCAGGTTTTGAGCAATTGGTTCAACGTGTCGAGCTCTGCAGGCTCCAGGCCGCTTACGCTCCTTATCTCGGACAGATCGGGGTAAAGGTTCATAGGAGTTTCTGCTTCCTTCCAGGACGCCTCTTGGACGTCATGACCGACCTGTACGCAAGGGCGCAGGCCTCTATGGCTATAGGGTCAAGCTCCTCGGTGGAATCGAAGGCCCAGCTGCCTCCCTTGTTGACCCGTCTCTTGGGGCACCTGGCCGACTCGTCCAGCCCTGGCTGCGCGTAGTGCGTCACCTCGCAGGCATCGACCGCCGCCGCAAGCGTCGAGCACCCTGCGACGACGTCGGCCGTCTTCGCTATCCGGTACGACCTCTTGGGAGCGCCCTTCTCGACCAGCTTCTCCTCTAGCGCCGAAGACTGCGAGTCCCCGTCTATCAAGGCCTCGCTTGCAACCAGGGCGCGCCTGGCGAGCCATCCTGCGACGAACGACACTCCCCGCTCGCATGGCCGCACGAACACGACCTCGACGTGGGGGCGTCCAAGCTTTGGCTTCACGGCTGCAGCCAGGGCAACGCGCGACCCATCGAGCGAGAACTTGACGCCGTAGCAGAGCTTCGCGCCCTCGGCCGAAGGGTCCGGCGACCTCTTGGCCACGCATTGCTTCCAGGCTTTCTGGGACAGCGCAGGCGGTTCGACGTCTGTCCTCACGGGGTTCCACCATCCGAGGCATTCCCGGGCGAAGCCATCGGGCGACATCTTCTCTGCCGCCCCTCGCAGCGACTTCTCCCTGATTCGTATCCCCAGGGCGGGATTGGTCTCGTACCATCGGCCGACGTCGAACGGGTCGCCTATCTCCATGACGGCCCATTCCAGCCACCATATGCTCGATGCCTTCCCGGCGTGCGCGTTGTCGTGCATGTTCCGGAAAACCGTGCCAGGGCACTTCGGGCCCGGCGGCGTCCCAAGGAATATCATCTGCGGGTCCCCGGCGTCGCTTGCGAAGGTCGTGGGCTCCAGGGCCTCCAGCTCGTCGTCGGTCAGCTCCTGCGCCTCGTCTATGACGATGATGTCGTAGCTCTCGCCTCTCGAGCCGCCGGCGGTCCTGGTCGCGAACTCGATGCAGCCGCCGTTGTCGAAGTAGATGCCCTCCGTGCCGGCGGCGCTGTAGATGCCGTTCTCGCCGCCGTCGAGTATCTTCCTGAAGTCCTCGAAGGCGAGCACGAAGGCTTTCATGAACTTGAACATCTTGCGCATCGTCTTTCCGCGGTGCGCGGTGTAGAGAACCTTCTTGCCCTCGATGGCGGCCTCGTAGATCGCGTAGAAGCGCACGCCGAACGACTTGCCGTTCTGGCGCGGCTTGGAGATGCAAACGGTGCTCGCCGCGAAGCTCCCGTCGCCGTTCCTGGCGAGCAGCACGTGCATCTCGTACTCCTGGGCGAGGTACATGCGCACCTTGTAGCTCCGGAACAGCTCGACTACGTAGTCGCCCTCCGAGTAGGCGTAAGGGACGGGGCTTTCGAAGGTGGGGCGCTGGTTTCCGATGCGCCCCGACTTCGAAAGCCTAGCCATCGGCCTTGGCCTTCGAGGCCCTTGCGCGAGCCTTCTCGACGGCGCTCTGCGCCTCGTCCCCGGTCGGAAGCCTCGACAGCTCGTCCTCGACGTCCATGAGGCGCAGCGACAGCGCGGCCACGTCGCGGCCGCTGCTGGAGTCCTCTATCTGTTTGGCGAGCACGTCGCGCAGCGCCTCCAGCGTCTTCCTGCGGTCGCCCTCCTTGACCACGGAGGTAAGCTTGGCCATCGTGCACCTCCCGCCAAATGTGGAAATCGGACGCGTCTCTAAAATGGCCCTATGCCGCGGGGAGGGCCTGGCTGGCAGGGGGAGGGGATGCCCCCACCCCTGCGTGTTCGTTTTTCATCAGATCTACCTGCAGTCCAAAGAACTGCCTATTCTTTGCGGAAGGGGCGAGAGCCAGGGCTTCGGATTCCTATTGCCGAACTGGGCAAACGGGCAAGAATCGGAGCCTTTGCGCACCCTTCGCGGCTGGCACGCGGCTGGCACGCCAGCAACGCAAGCTCACCAGGCGCGGCTCGTCGGGAACTTAGAGACCGACGATGACGCGGCCGCTTTGGCCGTCGACGGCTGCCCGAGCGCCGCCTTCCGCGCCTGCTTCGGGTCCATGCCCTCGTCCTTCAGCCGCACGTATCTGCGCCAGACGTCCATGGGCATGTCCCCGCGTTCCTGGTTGCAGTGCCTGTGCGCCGGCCCGACGTTGCCTGGGTCGGTGGCCAGGCGCGCCTTCTCGGCATCGGTGGCCCCCGACGACACCGGGACTATCTCGTCCAGGACGAAGGCGTCCGGGTGTAGGTACGGAAGCGAGTAGTCTATGGGCAGCCCGCAGAGATGGCATGGAAGCCCCAGGGACTTGATCCGCTTGCGCAGGTTGCTGCGCCGTGACCCGTTCGCGCGCCTGGGGTTGGGCTTGTTCTTGGCCGCAGCCATCACCAGTCCATCGGGCTGGCAGCGTTGCAGAAGCATTCCATGAGCCCCGTGTACTTTGAGGCCATGGCCGTCGCCTGCACCTTCACGCCTACGGCGGCCAGGAAGGCCTTGGCGACGGGACCCAGGCGCCTCATGCTGGACGCCGTCTCGATGACCTGCGCGGTGATGTCGAACGGCATGGCGTGCCCCCTTAACATGCGAAAAGGCCTCCCACGCGAGAAGAGGAGGCCTTTCCGGAAGAAATTCACGCCTACAAGTTATCAAAGCGACGCGTCACGCCGCGTCATATTCCGTCACATCTTCGACGGAGCAGGAAGGTCGTCAACGGTTTCTAGAGGCTCGGGGATGGATTCGGGGCTAGAAGGGAGACCCCGTTCGAGCGCCGCCGGCACGGGAACCCTGCGCCAGCGCTCCGGCATGAGCCAGTAGATCTCGCGTATGCCGCGCGGCGCGAGGATGTTCTTGACATGGCCCGTGGAGTACCCGACCTCGTCAGCGCATCGCTCCCAGGTCCATCCGTCGACGTAATGCCTGTAACAGACCCACCTGTGGTCCATCGTGACGTCGCACACCCTGATGGCCTCTGCAAGCGACTCCGCGTACTGCCTGGCCTGGTCGGCCCATTCCTCTTCGAGCGCGACGAGCTCGGCTGCGGTGTCCCCCACCTTGTCGCCGACGTCCGACGTCAGGACGTCGCCATACCTCGGTGACTTCAGGCCGTCCATCTGCTCGACCAGGCTGTCGAGCCTTGCCTTCCCCTTCGTCATGCCCTTCACGCCTTCGAGGTAAGCCTCGACGCAGAACCTCATGACCTGCAGATCGTGCACAGCGCAACCCCCTTCGTCCGGATGCGTTAGAATGATGGCGGCCAGCGCCCTCGCATCCATGTGGGGGCCTTTTTATGTTAGCAGTCCTTCCCACCGCCGTCGTCGAGCAGGCGAAGCTCCGAGACGTGGTAGATCCTGCTGTACCACGGGCCGCCTTCCGTCAACGGCTTGACCTTGCAGCCGACCATGTTCTCGACGTCGTCCTGGACGTGTCGCGGCATCGCATCGGCCAGGATCCTGTCCACCAAGTCGTACACGACCAGGCGCCGGTCGTTGTAGATGTCCAGCCTTCCCATGAGGTTCGGGGCCCACTCCTCGATGACGACCTCGCGGCCGCCGTCCCTCCCCTGCTTCACGATCGCCCGCCTTCCTGCGAGCGAGCACTTCGGCACGATCTGCTTGTATGTCATCTCCCTTCCTCCTTTCCGTGGCGTTTGGGGGTGTTCTTGCTCGTCAGGTGCCACTTGTGGCAGTAGGGGCATCGGTACCAGTTGAGGCCGGCCTTGGCGCCGGCGCGCATCGCATGCATCTGCGTCGCGAACGCCGTCTTGGGCTCGCAGTGCAACCTGACGTTCCTCTTTCTAGACTTCCTATTCCTCGGCATATGAGCCGTTCCCTCCTTTCGGGAGCCGACCTTTCCGGGTTCGGCAAAGAATTAGCTGTTCTTTGATGGCGTTACGGTTCGAAGGCATATTCCAGTACCTCCTACCGGGCATGTTTGCATATGGCGCGGCATGGGGCCGTCAATCGCGGCTGGCACGCCTCTGGCACGCCTAGGAAAAGCGCTTAAACCACATCCTCATAGCTTCCCTACAACATGAGCCCTAAGAAGGCCAGGATGTTAGGCTCTTGCCCGAGCGCCTGTGCTCCTTGCGCGTATGCTGCCCATTGGCAGAAGATCACGAAGGCGACCGCTGCGACCATGCCGAGCGTGAACAGCACCTTCTTCGTAAGATTGCTCATTCCTATATCACCTCCGCTCCGCATTGGTCACAGAATCCGAAACGCTCCCCGAGCTTGACCGTTCTTTTGTGTCCACACGAAAGGATGAAGGTTTGGAGGCGCCTCCCTTCCTTGTCGCGACGATCAAGTATGTTCTCAATCCTGCACTTCCTCTCATACCGGGTGTTCCATGCGGCCATGGCCTTCTTCTCAGACAGCTCGTACCAGGCGTCCGCGTTGTATCCTATGCAGTTGAGGTTTTGGCACACGATGGTGTAACCATCAACGCGATTGCAAGCGGGCCGCGGGAACCTGTTGCTCTTCTTCACGATTGGCTTTTCCCCGCAGAACGGGCACGGCTTAAGGTTGCTCATGAGACCTCCTCGGGCTTCCTTCTGTACCTAGCCATTGCATTCCTCCTTTACCATCCACCTGGGCACCAAAGCTGGTTCGAACTCGATGCCACAGACGGCGCACCAGCTCGGGGCATCCCCTTCCTCTGTGGTGAACTTCCTCTGGCAATGCCCGCATCGCCAGAGCGCCCCGTCCTCTTCGTCGCTATACACATAGAATGCCTTGCACCTTCCTTGGGGCCTCGGCTTGCCCCCTCTCCCGTGCATGTAGCCGATAGACCTGTTTCCGCATTCGATGCA
>CABVEH010000090.1 GCA_902497215.1 uncultured Eggerthellaceae bacterium
ACACGTCCCCTGTTCACCGGCAGATGTGTCAAAAGCGAACGTCCCGCGTCACGCCCACGCGAATGGAATAAGCGCTATTCGCTCGCGGCATGCCTTTCGACGAAATCATCATTTCATATATGCATCGCGATTTGCCTAGACTTGCGAACTAGGTAGATAGGCCATGACCCGGTTCCGGCGCGCGTAATGAGAGGGCGCGGGCCGGATCGGCGGCGCGCCTTCGGCAGGTCTGCAGCGCGACGCATCTAGGGCAGAAGGGCCATGGCCTGCAATTTGCTTGGTCAAGCTGCAGAAAAAGGAGGATCAATGAACGGCAAGGAATTCACGATCACCGACGTGGTCGACTCTCTGGGCATCACCAAGCACACATGGCTGGTGTTCGTGCTGATGTCCTTCGCGCTTCTCTTCGACGGTTACGACTTCATGATCGTCAACTCCACGAACCTGTTCGTGGCCCACACGTTCTGGCCCGACAACCCCAATCCTGGAGCGCTTATGGGGTCCCTCACCACGTGGGGGCTTCTGGGCATGGTCATAGGCGGGGCGATCTCGGGCATCATGTCCGACAAGATCGGCCGCAAGAAGACGCTGGTGATTGCCGTCATCTTCTACGGCGCGTTCACGTTCCCCCAGGCCTTTGCGAACGACCTCGCGTTCTTCGCGGCGTTCCGCCTGCTGGCAGGCCTTGGCGTGGGGTCGTGCATCCCGATCGTCTACACGTACTTCTCCGAAGTCATGCCGTCCCGCTGGCGCGGCTTCTTCATCACGTTCGGCGGTGCCTTCATGGTGGGCGGCTGGGTGGTCGCAGGCCTCGTCGCCAACCCCATCTGCAACGCCACCGCTCCCCTTTTCGGCGACTTCACCAACCTGGTGACCTACGTGACCGCCGACGGGGGAACCGCCGAGATATACGCGAACTGGCGCCTTTGCTACTTCATCGGCGCGCTTCCCGTGATCTACGGAATCATCCTCATATTCGCGATGCACGAGTCCCCGCACTGGTATGCAGGCAGCGGCCGCATGCAGGAGGCGGTCGACCAGCTTTCCTACATCGTGAAGGCCTCCACCGGCAAGGTCGAGACGTTCGACGCCAAGCTGCTCATCGTTCCTCCCAAGCCTCAGAAGACCACTCCCTCCGTGCTGTTCTCGAACAAGTTCATCGTGGCCACATGCGGCATCTGGGCATGCTACTTCGTCGGCCAGTTCTGCGTGTACGGCATGAACGCATGGCTGCCCGCATGGTTCGTCGGCATCGGGTACTCTTCCTCCGAGGCCGTGGCGCTGCAGACCTGGAACAACGTGGCCGCCATCGTGTCCAACTCCATCGTCGGCGCGTTCTCCGACAAGTTCGGGCGCAAGCGCGTGCTGAACTTCGGCTGGCTGCTATGCATCGCTGCCATCCTGCTGTGCTCGTTCTTCGTGGCTCCCGGCAACTTCATCCTGTGCCTGGTGCTGATGCTGCTGTTCGGATTCGCGCTGAACTGGGCCATCTCCGCGGTCGTTCCGCTGATGCCCGAGCAGTACCCCACGGCCATCAGGAACACAGGCACGGCATGGTGTCAGGCGTTCGCCCGCTTCGGCGGTTCGGCCTCCTCGATCGTCCTGGGCGGAATCGCCGGCATGGCGTTCTTCCAGCTGGACGGCGCGACCAACTGGTCCAGCGTGGTGCTGGTGCTGATAATCCCGTTCGCGCTGGGCATCGTCTGCACCGTGCTGTTCGTGCGCGACACCGCGGGCAAGTCTTTCGAGGACCTGCAGGCAGGCATGAAGGAGAAGGACGACGCAGGCTCCGGAAACGTGCGCTTCGGCATAATGATCGCGATCGTCGTCATACTGTTCGCGCTCTGCATAGTGTGCCCGCTGGCGGTTCCGAACTGGACGAAGCTCCCAATCGCGCTGCCGCTCATGGCAGTCGGCATGCTGCTCCCGTTCGCGTTCTTCTTCATCTTCGGCGGCATCCAGCTCGCGAAGGACAAGAAGGCGGAATAGGCCAGGCGGCAATCGCCAAGCATCGGATACGGAAACGGCCCGGGGGTCCCGGGCCGTTTTCTTGCATTCAGCGACTTATTTCCATTCCGCGAGTCGGAAATTGCACACTTTTCGCGACTGAGCCCCAAGGACATCCGGTCGCGAAGCCTCACAATTACGAAATCACGCCACGGCGCGCCATTTCGTCAGGCGTCGCTCGGCGAAATCGAACGCCTCGTAAAGCAGCACGCCCATGACGGCCATGGCGATTATGCCCGCGAACATGCGGGTGTATTCCAATATCGACCACGAGTGCATGATGAAGTAGCCGAGCCCCGTCGACCCGGCCATCGACTCGGCTATGAACAGTATCGCCACCGCCGACGCGGTGGTCACGCGCAGCGCGCTGAACAGCGACGGCAGCGTCTCGGGCACGACGACGTCCACGAACACGCGCCCGCGGCCGGCCCCGAAAGACAGCATGGCGTCGACCGATTCCTTCGGCACCGCCTTCGCCGCGTCGCGCATGGTTATGACCATCTGGAAGAACACCGCGATGGCTATGAGCGCGACCTTGGCCTCGCCGCCGATGCCAAGCAGCACGAACAGTATGGGCAGAAGCACTATCTTGGGCAGCGGGTAAAGGATGTACATGACGGGGGTGAGGAAGCGGTCCGCCGCCCTGCTAAGCCCCAGAAGAAGCCCTAGCGGCGCTCCCAGCACCGTGCCTATCAGCATGGCCAGAAGTATGCGCCAGAGGCTCACTCCGAACTCGGGGACTATCCTGGAGAAGTTGTCGGCCAGCGCGGGAACGGTGGCCGCAGGGGTGGGCAGCGCAGGCGATCCTATGGCTGCGGCAAGCGCCCACCAAAGCGCTATGACGAGCAGCGTTCCCCAGATGTATCCCACGGCCTTGTTCATGGGCTAGCGGGTCAGCGCCCCCGTTGCTTCGTCGTAGGACACGTTGCCGCCGTATCCGCTCTCGGCCATCCATGTCAGCACCGACTGCACCATGGAATCCTTCGGGTATGCAGGCTGGCCGTCGCGCAAGGCGGCAGGGTAGGTGCTCACGGGATAGTCCGAGGCGATGGCCTCGTTCAGGTTCGCCTTCTCGGCAAGAAGCGGCGCGTAGGCGGCCGGATTCGCGTTGATGGCCTCGACGGCGGCGTCCCATGCCTGGGCGACCTTCGACAAGGCTTCGGCGTTGTCTGCAGCCCAGCCGGCGCGGGCCGCCATGACCGACTGCGACAGGTTCTCGCCTGTGGAGTCGTCGGCGATCACCTTCATGCCCTGGGCCTCGCCAAGGCGCAGGAGGGATGCCGGAAGGGCAGCTCCGGGCAGCTGGCCGGAAGCCACGAGCCCGTAGCGCTCGGGAAGGCTTGCGACCTCCTCGGAAGGCAGCGTCACCCCGGCTTCGCTGCAAAGCATGTCGAACGCGTATTCGGGCACGGTGTTGGCACCGACCCCCACGCCGCGGACGTCGGCCGTGGCAAGCGAGTCGAACCAGGCCTGCATCTCCTGCAGGTTGCTATAAGGGGCGTCGGCTGGCGCAAGGATGCCGAAGACGCCCTGGTCGGCCGTCTCGCCCAACGTCACCCACTCCAGATCGACGGAGGTGCCGCTCTCGGTAAGCTTCGCCGCCCTCATGATGTCGGTCATCGCCATGTCCACGTCTCCTGAGGCGATGGCGGCGGAAAGCGCCTGGGCCGAGTCGAACGTCAGCAGCTCGACGTCTACTCCTGCGTCGGCGAACAGGCCGTCCTTCTCGGCGGCCCACATGGGAAGGAAGTCCTCGGTTGGCATGGTGCCTATTCGCACAGGAGAGAACCCGTCCCCTTCCGCGGCGCCCTTGTCGGAGGAACAGCCCGAGAGAGCGAACATGCATGCGAGAAGCGCGGAAACCAGCACGAAGGCCACGGCTGCGGAAATTCCGCTGCGCCCAGCCCGCGGCACCTTGCGTGCCGCGTTGCCGCACCGCGCTCGGCCGGCGGCACCTCTGACGAACATGCTCGCGTTCACATCACCCATGGCTTCACATCGCTTCCAAACAAACGGCTGAATAACAAGACGGATTGCCTGTCAACAAAACCGATTATACAGAAGGCCGCGGCGCGTCCTCGCCGTACAGTTGTGCCGTATTCGCAGAAGGCGTCAAGCGGCGTCGGCTTCGAACGGGCGCACGCCCGCAAGCAGGGCTCCCGCAAGAAGCGGAAGGCCCAGGCCGTCAACCGCGGCGCCGAACGCAACCGCAAAGGAGCGATCATGATAGAGGTTATCAACGAGTCGAATTTCGACGAGAAGGTGCTGCAGGCGAAGGGCCTGGTGATGGTCGAGCTGTTCGCGACATGGTGCCCCCACTGCCAGCGCATGGCGCCCGTGGTGGACGAGCTGGCGACCATGGTTGCGGGGCAGGCGACCGTGTATCGCGTGGACGTGGATGCATCGCCCGACCTGGCGAACAAGTACGCGCCCAACGGCTTCCCCACCTTCGCGATGTTCCGCGACGGCAGGCTGGTGAAGGAGCAGACGGGCGAGCAGTCGCTCGACGCGCTGCTGAACCTGGTCGCCGCTTCGTAAGAAGCGCACCCCTCGCGCTGTACGCATAGGCTATCATTGCATCCAGGGAAGTTCCAAGGATACAGGAGCAGCAAATGGTAAAGGACCTTATGCGCGACGAGGAGATTCTGTCCACCCCGTGCGAACCGGCGACGGCGGAAGACGCCCAGCTGGCCGAAGACCTTGCAGACACGCTGGAATCGCTCGACGAGGTGGCCTGCCTGGCCGCCAACCAGATCGGCGTCACGAAGCAGGTCGTGGCGTTCCTCGACGACAAGAACAACGTGCGCGTCATGTTCAATCCGAAGCTGCTTCGCGCGCTCTATCCGATAAAGACGGAAGAGGAGTGCATGACGCTTGACTACCCAAGCAGGGTCACGCGCTACGGGAAGATCAACGTCGCCTACGACGAGCTGAAGGACGGCGAGCTTGTAAGCCGCAAGCGCGACTACCAGGGAAACACGGCCCAGGCCATACAGCACGTGATCGACCATTGCAAGGGCAAGCTCGTATAGAGCCGACCCGACGGCACCGCACGCAAGCCACGAGGTAACGGAGCAGCCCATGAAAGCCATCAAGGCAATAACCACCATAGCCGCCACGGCGCTGCTCGCGTTCACGTTGTGCGCAGCCTGCGGATGCCAGCCCTCGAGCGAGGACGTCATCCGCAAGACCGTCGAGGAGAAGTTCGACGCGTACAAGACGCTGGACGACGCGGTGCTTTCCAACATCGCGTCCAAGGCCGAACAGGACGGCCTGGGCGACCTCGGGATATCCGGGCAGGACTATGCCAGCGCCGTGCTGAACGGCTTCGACTACAGCATCGACGACATTACCGTGGACGAAAAGGCGGCCACCGTGTCGATGACCATCGTGTCCAAGAGCAGGACCGACTTCTACAACAAGCTAAACGAGGCCGTGTCTGCGTTCATGGCGAACCCCGACACCGAGTCCATGTCCGCCGAGGAAAAGGACGCGCAGGTTGGGTCGATAACCATGCAGGCGTTCGAGCAGACCGAGACCGTCAGCGAGAACGTCCAGCTGCAGTTCCAGCTGCAGGGAAACACTTGGGTGTCCGTCAACTCCAACGAGGTGCTAGGCAGCCTGGACAGCTTCGCATTCCCGGAATAGCGTGACAGTGGGGTC
>CABVEH010000091.1 GCA_902497215.1 uncultured Eggerthellaceae bacterium
GGCCTCGGAGAAGCCGCCGTTGCTCAACCCCCATATACGACTCGGTCATTCCCACCATGCTGTCCACGCTGCCCGACGTGCTGATCGGCCTGGTCATAGTGCTGGTGCTGTCGGCGTCCATGTCCACGCTAAGCTCGCTGGTGCTCACGTCCTCGTCGACGCTGACCATCGACCTCATCAAGGGCAACATCGTGAAGAAGATGGACGACAAGCAGCAGATCGTGTCCATGCGCGTGCTGCTGGTGGTGTTCATCGTGATATCGGCGGCAATAGCGCTGGTGCAGTACCATTCGTCGATCGTGTTCATCGCGCAGCTGATGGGCTACTCGTGGGGCGCGCTGGCCGGCGCGTTTCTGGGGCCGTTCCTTTGGGGCCTGTACAAGAAGAAGGTCTCGAAGGCCGCCGTGTGGTGCTCGTTCGTGTTCGGCGTGGGCCTGACCGCCGTGAACATGTGCATGGGCTTCGCCGGAACGCCGCTCATCGCCAGCCCGATCAACTGCGGCGCCCTGTGCATGCTGGTGTCGCTGGTGATAGTGCCGGTGGTCAGCCTGTTCACTCCCGCCAAGGAATTCCCAATCGAGCCGCCTTCCGCCAAGTCGGAAAGCGACCGCGCCTACGAGCGCATGGTCGAGGCCGAAGAGGCGGCGGGCGAGCCTGCGCCTGGAACGGTGGAGTTCTCCGAGGAGCATGGCGAGGCCATCGCGCCCAAGGTGCAGGAGGCAATAGACACAGTGAAGAGCAGTTAAGTGATACTTCGTCCAAAAAACAGGTTGACGGGTTGCGCTTTATTGCGCTAAAGTGCATCAACAATCAAATAGCTCGAAACCGTTGAGGCGAAAGTAAAGCTTGTCGGGCACTTACAGAGAGCGGGCGTTGCTGAGAGTCCCGTAGAATGCCAACAAGCAAATGGGTCGCCGAGGGAAAGGGGAAAGGGCCGCAACTTGGCCTGAGTATCTGGACCGTGAGCCCGCGTCAGAGGCAGGATGGGTGATGGCCCGTCCACGAGTGGGTCGAAAGCGCAAGCTTCGGCCAATCAAAGGTGGCACCGCAGGTTTACAAGGCCTGTCCTTTGAGGTCTCGAGAAATCGAGGCTCCAAAGGACGGGCCTTTTTGTTTGCAGCAAGTCGATGCGACTTCGAGCGGATTTGAGAAGGCGAGCGGCCAGGCACAGCCTGGCAGGCGAGAAAGGAAGAACGATGGAAGAAACAACGAAGAACCGCACGCCCCGCACGGTCGTGGGACAAGGGGATGCTGCGCCTAAGGCGAATGCGGCCACGCAGAAACCGGCGAGAGAGCCCAAGAAGAGGGCCGTCGCCGGAACGGAAGGCAAGAAGGGGCTGACCACCCAGGACCTCATACTGATCGCCGTGCTGCTTGCGGCCGGCGCAGTGTTGAAGCTCACGGTTGCAAGCTTCCTCTCGTTCGCGGGGATGAAGCCCAACTTCGTGATCGCCATGTACTGCCTGGCCATCATCCTCACGCGTCCGAACGTCGGCCAGTCGCTGGTGATAGGCCTTTTGGCCGGCATCATGTGCCAGATCCCCATGCTGAACGCCACGCCACTGGTGAACATCCCGTCCGAGATGCTGGGCGCGCTTGCATGCGGGCTGCTGATTCACGTGCCAATGAAGATCGCAGGCAAGGCGGACGTCAACCCGTTCGTCAACACGTTCCTGTCCACCGTGGTGTCGGGCTACACGTTCGCCATCATCGTGGGCCTGATGAACGGGCTCGCGCTGCCGGTGATCTTTGCCACCTATGCAGTAATGGTGTTCGGCACGGCGCTGTTCAACTCGGTGCTCGTGCAGATACTCGTCCCGCTGCTGCGCAAGGTGCTTAAGCGCTAGCGGCTGGCGGCTGGTTTCGACGAGAAAAGGAGCAACGTCATGATCGAAATCGAAGACCTGACGTTCCAGTATCGGGAGGGCGATTCGCCGGTCGTGGAAGACGTGAGCCTTACGATCGAGTCGGGCGCGTTCGTGGGCATCATCGGGGCTGCAGGGTCGGGGAAGTCGACGCTCACCTATGCCATGAACGGCATCGTTCCGCATTGCTACCCCGGCGACTTCTACGGCGCGGTGCGCATCGACGGGCACGACACATGCGAAACCACGCTTACCGACCTTTCGCAGATCGTCGGAAGCGTGTGCCAGGACATCGACTCGCAGTTCGTGTCGTCGGTGGTGGAAGACGAGATGCTGTATGGCCTCGAGAACTACGGCGTGCCGCACGACAGAATCGAGGAGCGCCTGCAGGAGGCGTTGGACGCCATGGGCATCGCCGACCTTCGGCACCGGCTCATCGCCAGCCTTTCAGGCGGTCAGAAGCAGAAGGTGGCCATCGCGTCCATCCTAGCTCTTCGGCCGTCGGTGCTGGTGCTGGACGAGCCCACGGCCGAACTCGACCCCGCCAGCTCGCGAAACGTGTTCACCCTGCTGGCTTGCTACGCGAAGGACCACGGGACCATCGTCGTGGTGGTGGAGCAGAAGATCGCGCTTCTGGCGGAATTCGCCGACATGCTGGTGGTGGTTGACGGCGGCCGCATTCGGTTCGCCGACGCGCCCGCCGAGGTGCTGTCGCATTCCGAAGAGCTGCTGCAGATCGGCGTGAACTGCCCGCGTGCCACCACGCTGATGAACAGGCTTTCAATGCGCGGCCTTTACGAGGGGCCGGTGTGCACCGACGTGGCGTCGGCATGCCGCGCGATAAGCGAGGTGGTCGCATGATCGAGTTCCGCGACGTGCACGCGTCCTACGACGCCGAGACGCCCATTCTGAAGGGGATGGACCTGACAATTAACGACGGCGACTTCGTGGCGTTCGTGGGAACGAACGGCGCCGGGAAGTCGACGGCCATGCGGCTGATGAACGGGCTGTTGAAGCCCGACCGCGGCGAGGTGCTGATCGACGGCGTGCCCACCACGCAGCTGAAGACCAGCGACCTGGCGCGCCGCGTCGGGTTCCTCTTCCAGAACCCCGACAGGCAGATCTGCTCGAACACCGTCCGCGAAGAGCTGCTGTTCGGCTTCCGCGCATTGGGCCGGCTTGACGACGAGGCCGAGCACCGGGTGGACGCAATCATCGAGGAGTTCCACTTCGACGGCGATGCCGACCCGTTCCTGCTGAACCGGGGAACTCGCCAGCTGCTGGCGCTGGCCTCCATCGTGGTGCTGGAGCCTCCGGTAGTCGTGCTCGACGAGCCCACCACCGGGCTCGACTTCCGCGAATGCATGAAGGTGATGGACGTCATCGCGAACCTGCACCTGCAGGGCACCACGGTGGTGATGGTGTGCCACGACATGGAGGTTGTGGCCGACTTCGCCGAGCGCGTGGTGGTGATGACCGACGGGCGCGTGGTGGACCAGGGGCCGACTTTCGAGGTGCTGCGCAACCGGCAGACGCTTGTCGAGGCAGACCTGGTTCCGCCCCAGATGGTGGACGTGTCGATGGCGCTTCCGATGATAGACCCGCGCTTCGCTGCGACCCCCGTCGCCGAGGCGAACACGCTTGACGAGATGCAGACGGCCATCGAGGTCATGGCGACCGATGGCGAGGGCGCACTAGGCCTCAAGGAAGAGGGGGACTGCTAGATGAACGGATTTCTGGAATACGTGCCGGGGGATTCCTTCCTGCACAAGCTGAACCCCGTCACAAAGGTCGTGTTCGCGATGGTGTTCGCCATTGCGTGCTTCTGCACGGGCAACCTGGTGTTCCTGTGCCTGATGCTGGCATTCGGGATCGCCATGGCGGCATCGTGCTCGATGATGCGGCAGACCATCGGGCTGATGAAGGCGGTGCTCGTCTTCTCGCTGGTGCTGGCGGTGCTGCTTCTGCTGACCACGCCCAAGGGCGACATGCTGGTGCAGCTGCCGTGGGGATACATAGGCACCGGGTCGGTGCTTGCGGCCGTCACGACGGTGGTGCGCCTTGAGGCGGCCGCCATCCCGCTGTTCCTCACCTTCTACGTGACGAAGATGACCGACATGTCGAACTCGTTCGTGAAGGTCCTGCACGTGCCTTACAAGTACGCGTTCACGTTCGCGTCAACGGTGCACTTCATCCCCGTGTTCATGAACGACATGAAGGGGATAATGGAGGCCCAGACCGCCCGCGGCGTGGAGTTCGACCAAGGCGGCCTGGCGAAGAAGGTGCGCTTGATGGTGCCGCTGTGCGTGCCGCTCCTGGTGAGCTCGGTGCGCAAGACGAACAGCTCGGCCATCGCAGCGGAGGTGCGGGGGTTCAACCTGCGCACGCGCGAAAGCGGCTACAAGCAATACCCCATGACTGGCGCCGACTGGGGAGTGCTGGCCCTGGGCGTGGCGCTTCTGGCCATCGCGATCGCCATCAACTTCATATAGAGGATAAATGTGCGCCCCGCGCGGCGAGTTGCTACAGCTCGAAGGCGGCGCGGCCGGCGGCCACCTGCACCAGCTCGTCGAGCACGGCCGACATGGAAAGCCCGGCCGTTTCGCACGATAGCGGGAACAGCGAATGGGGGGTCATGCCGGGGGACACGTCGACCTCGAAGCATTTGGCCTGCGCGCCGTCCCAGATCATGTCGATGCGTCCAAGGTCGCGCACGCTGTAAGCGCGGTACACCTCGAGTGCCGCGCGCTCTATCTCGGCGCGGATGCCCTCGGCCTGCACCGGGTCGTCGGAAAGCGATTCTGGGCGCGGCGGGCAGCGGAATTCCACCAACTCGGCGTCGAGGCGTGCGGCGGCGTCGAAGAACTGCCCCTGCGGGACTATCTCCACAGGTGGAAGCGCATGCGCGTCCCATCCGGTGCCGAGGATCGAAACGGAAAGCTCGACGCCTTCGATCCACTGCTCGATGTTCACGGCGTCGTCGTACGACAGTGCGTCAAGGATAGCCTCGCCCAGGTCGTCCTCGGACTCCACCTTGTGGACGCCCAGGGCGCTGCCGCCGTGGGCGGGCTTTACGGCCACGGGATAGCCGCCGGCAACGCGCTCCTTCACCAGGTCCAAAGCCGTGGCGGCGCCCATCTCCTTGAAGGCGTCGCGTGCGAGGAAGACGCCTTGGGGCCACGAGGCCACGCCGTCTTCGCTCGTGAGGTCGCGGTATTTCGCCAGGCTGGAATGCAGGGCATCCTTGTTGTAGGCGCGATGGCACACGCTGGCCGGGGAGCCCACGAAGGGGATGCCTAGGAACTCCAGCAGGCTCTGGATGGTGCCATCTTCGCCGTGCTTTCCGTGCAGTGCGCTGTACACGACGTCGGGCTTCTCGCTTCGAAGCGTGGGGACCAGTTCCAGATTGGTGTCCAGCGGCACAACCTTGTGCCCGGCCTCTTCCAGCGCCTCGCACACGCGCTTTCCGCCGACGTTGGAGCATCCTCAAGGCAGGCGGAAGTAGTAGGTGCAGTGTGTCGGGGGACGTTCACTTTTGACACGCCCTCGGAAGGGTGTGTCAAAAGTGAACGTCCCCCGACACACCAACTCCTGCAGCAGCAAGAAAACGGGCGCGTCCCGTATGACAGACAAGGAGAGGAAATGGGTCTGAAGGTTGCCGTCCTGATGGGCGGGTCGTCGTTCGAGCGCGAGTTCTCGCTGGAAAGCGGAAAGCGCGTGTGCGAGGCGCTGGAAGAGGCCGGGCACAAGGT
>CABVEH010000092.1 GCA_902497215.1 uncultured Eggerthellaceae bacterium
CGCGCCGCCTGAACGAGCAGCAGTTCACGTTCTGCCTGACGCACTCGCTGAACCTGGAGCGCGGCATCGGCTCGGCCTGCGAGTACGACATAACCACGGTGCTGTGCATGCTGCTGGAAATGGCCGTGGCCGGGCGCGCGCCCTACATGGGCAACACGCTGCCGCTGCCGCTCGACTACAAGGGCGAGCTGAACTGGGCCGACCCGAAGTACGCCGTCGACATCGAGGGTTCGAAGGAGAACCTGTACATAACCTCGCATTCCACGCCGACGCGTTGCTTCCACGGCTTCGACAGCCTGGACGACTACGCGCTTAGGCACTTCGCGCTTGACGCCGGGTTCGGCGCCATAGAGCGGCACGACTTCGACGCCGACAAGGGGCAGGTCATCACCATGGTGCGCATCTCGTCCGACGCTACGCAGATGTTCATCGGCCGGGGCGAGATCGTGGCCGGCATAGGCTACGACACCGACAACTGCAACAACGGATTCGTGTTCCGCGTGGCCGACGAGCACGACTTCTTCGAGAAGCAGGTGACCTTCGGGCTGCACCTTCCGTTGGTCTATGGCGACTACGTGGACGACTTCGTGTTCATCGCGAAGAGGCTGGGCCTCGAGCCTGTCGTCGCATAGCAGGGAACCGCGCCATGCCGCACGCCGACCGCAAAGGCATAGTCGCATCGCTGCTCGACGCCGACTTGGCCGCTGCAAAGGCGGCCGAGTCGGCCAGGTGCGCGCTGGACGAGGGAGCTGGCGCCGACGAGGTGCTGCCGCACCTGCGCGCCTACGTGCTTGCCAAGTACCGGCTTGCACCGGAGGCATGCAGTTCCGGTGGCCTTGAGGAACTGGCCGAGGCGTCGCTGGCAAAGGCGCTGGTGACAGACCCCGATCTGGCGCGCAAGGCCAATGCCGCGTCCACCTGCGATGGGGCTTCGACCACCGACATGAAGCAGGCGCTGCTGTTCATGGCCATGCAGAAGGACTTCGGCGTTCAGCTCGATGGCATCCAGCTGGCCTTCGCCGAAACGCTGGAGGACCTGGCCGCCTTGGTTGCGGAGGCTGCGGGCGGGAAGGAGGCAGCCGGATGAGCGCGAGGACGGCGGCCGATGCCGTTACGCGGGAAGGCCTGTCCTGCGAAGCCCTGCGGGAGCTGCGCGGTCACTTCCCGATGCTTGGCACCGAAGAGAACGGGCGCCCTTTGGTGTACCTGGACAACGCGGCCACCATGCAGGTTCCCGACTGCGTGCAGGAAGCCGTATGCGAGGTGTGGCGGCATTCGAATGCGAACGTGCACCGCGGGGCGCATTATCTTTCGCAGAAGGCCACCGACTCTTACGAGGAAGCGCGCCGTAGCGTGGCGGACTTCGCCGGCTTCGCCCCAGACGAAACGATCCTGACCAGCGGCGCCACCGACGGACTCAACCGGCTTGCGGCGATGCTTGAACCCATGCTTTGCGAGGGAGACCAGGTGGTGGTGACCGGCATGGAGCATCATTCGAACCTGCTTCCATGGCGCCATGCCGCGCAGCGGGCCGGCGCCGATGTGATCGAAGCCCCCGTGGCTTCCGACGGGTCGTTCGACGCGGAGGGAGCCGTAGGGCTCATCGGCCCGCGCACGAAGGTGGTGGCTGTCACGCAGCTGTCCAACGTCTCCGGCATCGAGGTGTCACTTTCGCGCATTGCCGAAGCGGCTCATGCGGAAGGGGCGTTGCTGGCGGTCGACGGGGCGCAGGGCATCGCTCATTTGGAACCGGCAGGTGGGCCGCTGCCGTGCGATGCGTACGCGTTCTCGGGGCACAAGTTTGGCGCTCCCACGGGCACGGGCGCCCTCTGTGTAAGGCGTGGGCTGCTCGACAGGCTTCAGCCTGCCATTTTCGGGGGAGGCGCGGTTGCGTCCGTCGGGCCCGACGGCATGCAGCTTCGCGAAGGCGTCGGGCGCTTCGAGCCGGGAACGCCCAATTTCCAGGGAGTGGTCGGGCTCGCGGCAGCCGTCGGATTCTGGGCGTCGCGCGACCGGCATGCCGGCGTTTCGCACGAGGCTGCCCTTCTTCGCCGTTTTGCTGCGGGTGTTGCCGACATTCCTGGAGTTCACGTGGTCGCGCCGCAGGCGCCCCACGCAGGCACTGTCTCGGTGTGGCTTGAAAAGGGGACCTCCTACGACGCGTGCAAGCTGCTGGATGCGCAGGGCGTCGCCACGCGTTCGGGCCTCCACTGCGCGCAGCCATATCTGGACGCCATGGGCCTGGGCGCGAAGGGCGTGCTGCGCGTGTCAGTGGCGCCCTACAACACCCCCGAAGAGATCGACGCCTGCCTGGACGCCTTGGAGGCGGCCGTAGGCATTTTGGGCAGGTGACGGCGGATGGAAGCCGAGGCCACTGCGATGCAAGCCGTGGAGGAGAGCATAATCGACGACCTTCGTGCGCTGGACGATCCCATGTTGCAATGCTCGTACCTCATCGAGTGCGGACGCTCGCTGCCGCCGATGGACGGGTCGTTTAAGAACGACGACACGCTGGTGAAGGAATGCGAGGTGGACACCTGGTTCGCCGTCGTCGAGGCGTCCGACGGAAGCAGGCGCCTTGCTGCGGACAGCAGCTCGCTGATTGTCCGCGGCGCGCTGGAGCTGATCGCCGAAGTGCTGGACGCGGGTAGCGAAGGCGAATGGGTGCAGCACGAATGGCGCCTGCTCGACGAGCCGGCCTTCGCACGCAACTTCAACCAGGTGCAGCTTCGCGGGCTTAGGGCGGCGCTTTCGCGCTTGGTGTGATGATAGGTGACACTGCTCGGGTCTTTTGTCACGTTTGGGACGCAGGGCTGTCCCAAACGTGACAAAAGACCCGAGCAGTGTCACCCTGTCACACCCCAACGTTTCAACTCTGCTTAGCTAAGTTAACCACGAGGTAAAATGCCCGCCTTCCAGGGAATTCGAGGGGATGTGCGGGGCTAGCATCCAAGACGTAGAGCCACCTTAGGGTGGAGGATGATTTCAGAAAAAGGTGAGGAAGATGTACAAGGTTCACGACAAGGTCAGGGTGGCCCCTTCGGGGCAGTTCGGTCTGATCACGGCGGTCGACCAGGATGCCGATGCATACATGGTGGCGATGCATGGGCTGATGGATCCAGTGCGCCTGCCGGAAAGCGACCTCACTCTGATCGACGAGAAGGGCTTCGAGAACGCGAAGGACGTCATCGACAACCTCGACCGCATCGAGCTCTTCGCGAAGGTGCAGGCCGACGGCGCCGACGACACGCGCATATTCATGCAGGTGTATCCCGACCTCGACGACGAACACGAGACAAACATCCTGTTCATGGCGGGCGACGGTCCGAAGAAGGAGGTCGCCGAGCTTGGCAACCCCGAGACCAAGGAGTTCATGGACAAGCTGAAGAAGATCGGCCTCGAGCAGATCGACAAGGCGGACTTCGAGCCGGCGGCCAACGACGTCAAAGACGAGTACAAGTGGCGCCTGGCGCTGTATTCGGGCACGACCAGCGTGTCCGTGGGCGGACGGAACGCCTATCCGCACCAGATTCCCGAGCTGTACCGGTTGTTCGAATCCTATGGCGTGCCCAAGGTGTGGGACGACATGGCCAACGGGCCGTACTACAAGTACTCCGTCGACTAGGCCGTGCCAGGGGACGTTCGCTTTCGACACGCGACACCGCAGCATGTCATGACGCAACGCGGGCTGTTTGACGCATCCCGATGCGCGTCCGATAGTCGACCGACGTAGGGGCGCAGTTCATCTGCGCCCCTATAATATGTGCATGGAAACTTCCAGCGACACGACCTCTTCCAACTCCAATGCCTTTGCGTCCAGCCGTCACGCTTTCGCGGCATTCGACACCTTGGTAACGCTGGACTTTTGGGGCGAAGCAGACGCATGCGCCGAAGCGGCCGCATTGGCTGAACGCGACTGCCGCGAGTACGAGGGCTTGTTCTCGCGCACCTTGCCCTACTCTGACATAGGCAGGCTGAACAGTTCTTGCGGGCAATGGGTGGACATGGACCCGCGCACGATCGACCTGCTGACGAAGGCGCTGGGCTACTGCGAGCGCAGCCAAGGCGCGTTCGACGTCACGGTCGCCCCTCTCGTCGAACAGTGGGGCTTCAAGCGGGGCGTCGTGCCTTCCGCAGGTTCGCTGGCCGAAGCGGCCAGGCATGTGGGATGGGGCTCCGTCGAAGTGGATGCCGCGAGCTGCCGAGCGCGCCTGGCGGACGAAGAAGCAAAGGTGGACCTCGGCGGCGTGGCGAAGGGGTGGATCGCCGACGAGCTGCGCAAGCAGATCATGGATGCCGGGCGGTTCGGGCTTCAAGGAATGGTCGCGAACCTGGGCGGCAACATCGTGGTGGGAGGAAGCAAGCCCGGATCCGACGTTTGGCGCATCGGCGTGAAGGACCCGCGCGACCCGTCAAGGAACGTTGCCGTGGTGCCGGTGAGGCAGGGAAGCGTCGTCACCAGCGGCACCTACGAACGATCCTTCGAGCGCGACGGCGTGCTGTACCACCACGTTCTGGACCCCGGGACTGGTTGGCCTGTGGACACCGACCTGGCCAGCGCGACCCTCGTGTGCCTGCGTTCGCTGGACGCCGAGGGCTATTCCACCACCGTGCTCGCCTTAGGGAAGGCGGAAGGCGCCCGCTTCGTCCGCGAGCATCCCGAGATACGGCACGCCTGCCTTGTCGGCTGCGACGGCGAACTTGTGTTGCTGTAGTCGCTACAGCTCCGAGATGATGCGGTGCGCACGGTCCGAAACCTCGCGCTTCACGCGTTCGATGTCCATTCCGGGCCAGCGGGACTCGGGCGCTGCGGCGCCGTCGTACACAACTTCGCCGTCGCACATCGTGAGCACCACGTCGCTGCCATCGCCGGCGTACGCGACGTTGTACACAGGCGACGTCATCGGGCACCACTGAGGCCCCGTCACGTCCATCACGCAGAGGTCGGCCTTGAAGCCTTCCTTCACCAGCCCGCAGTCATCGCGCCCCTGCGAAAGCGCGCCGGTACGCGTGGCGGCGCGAAGGGCCTGGGTCGGCTCCACAGCCGTGGGATCCAGGTTGCTTCCCTTGTATATGAGGCTCATCACGTACAGGTCGCTGAACAGGTTGTGGTTGTTGTTCGACGCCATCCCGTCCGAGCCCAGGCACACGTTCATGCCGCGGTCGAGCATCTTCGGAATGGGCGCGAATCCGCTTCCCAGCTTCATGTTCGACACGGGGTTGTTCGCCACGAACACGCCGTGGCGGTTCAGGATGTCGACGTCGTTGTCGTCCAGCCACACGCAATGGGCCGCCGTGCACGGCACGTCGAACGCCCCGATGCCCTCGAAGTACTGCACGGGCGACAGGCCGCCGTGGCGCTCTCGGCACTCGGCGACCTCCTTTTTGGTCTCGGAGAGGTGCAGGTGCAGGCGAAGCCCGTTGTCTTTCAGCAGCTCCACTATGTCGCGGCAGGTCTGCTCGTTCGAGGTGTATTCCGCGTGTATGTTGTAATCGATGCGGATGCGGCCGCCGGCGGTGCCGTGCAGGGTGCGCA
>CABVEH010000093.1 GCA_902497215.1 uncultured Eggerthellaceae bacterium
GACAGCGCGCCACCGGTGAACAGGTCGAGCATGCTCATTGCGACGCCCGACTGCTGGTAGGCTGTGGCGAACTCGTGGAATGGGATGCCTGGCACCGGTATGTAGGCACCGAGCCTGTAGAGTGCAAGAATTCCCAGGGTGAAGAGGATCTTCTTGCGAAGCTCGGGAACCTTGAAGGCATCGATGATTGAGCTTAGCAAGGCTCTTCAACCTTTCCGCCGGCTGCCTCGACCTTGGATTTCGCCGAAGCAGAGATCTTGTCGGTCCTGATGGTGAGCGGCTTGGTTATCTCGCCGTTGCCGAGCACCTTCACGGGGACGTCCGTGCTCTTTATGACCCCCTTGGCCACGAGCGAGTCGCAGTCGACGACGTCGTTGGCCTCGAACAGGGCGTCGAGCCTGTCGACGTTGACGGGCTGGTATTCCACTCGGTTGGGGTTGCGGAAGCCGGGGAGCTTCGGCAGGCGGCGCGCCAGAGGCGTCTGGCCGCCCTCGAAGCCCGGCCCTTGCCGCCGCCGGGGCGCGACTTCTGGCCGTTCAGGCCGCGGCCGGCGGTCTTGCCGGTGCCGGATGCAGGGCCGCGTCCGATGCGCTTGCGCTCCTTGGTGGAGTTAGGTGCCGGTCTCAGGTCTTTGATTTCCATGTTTCGTTCTCCTTTTCGCCCCGGGCCGCGCCCGGGACTCGCTTGTCGCTAACTAAGAATAACAAGTAGAAGTGGAAGAGACTACAGCTCTTCCACTTCGACGAGATGCTTGACCTTGAAGATCATCCCGCGGACGGACTCGTTGTCGGGAAGCTCCTTGGTCTTGCCGATCTTGCCGAGGCCCAGGGCCTTGAGGGTGCGGTCCTGGTCGTACTTGCGGCCGATCTGGCTCTTCACCTGGGTGAGCTTCAGCTTCTTGTCTGCCATTCTAGGCCTCCTTCTTGCCGAAGATCTGGCCGATCTCGATGCCGCGGCGGGCAGCCACCTGCTCGGGGCTTTCCATGAGCTTCAGGCCCTCGGCGGCGGCCTTGACGATGTTCATCGCGTTGCTGGTGCCCAGCGACTTGGTGATGACGTTCTTGATGCCGGCGAGCTCCATGATGGCGCGGACCGGGCCGCCTGCCATGACGCCGGTGCCGGGGACGGCGGGCTTGATCAGCACGCGTCCTGCGCCGTAGCGTCCCATGATCTCGTGGGGCACCGAGCCGTCCTCGGTGATCGGCACGGTGAACATGTTCTTCTTTGCGTCCTCGACGCCCTTCTTGATGGCGTTGGGCACCTCCTGGGACTTGCCCATGCCCAGACCCACCTTGCCGTTGCCGTCGCCGACGACCACGAGCGCGGTGAGCTGCATGCGGCGGCCGCCCTTGACGGTCTTGGAGACGCGGTTGATGGAAACAACGCGCTCCTCGAGCTCGGGCACCGCGGATTTGTCGTTTTGTCTACGAGCCATTGCCTACCCTTTCCTAGAAGATCAGTCCCGCTTCGCGAGCACCATCGGCAACAGCCTTGACTCGCCCGTGATACAGATTGCCGCCGCGGTCGAACACGACGGTTGTGACGCCCTTCTCCTGCGCGAGCTTGCCGATGAGGTTGCCGAGCTGGGCAGCCCCTTCGACGGTCGCGGCCTTGGCGCCGGTCTTCTTGAACTCCTCGCCAAGCGTGGACACGCCGCAGATGGTGGTGTGCGACACGTCGTCGATGACCTGGGCGTAGATGTTCTTGTTGGAACGGGACACGCACAGGCGCGGACGCTCTGCGGTGCCGTTGACCTTTCCGCGCACGCGGCGGTGGCGACGGGCAAGGCCTTTCTGACTCTTGAGCTGGTTCTTCTGCATAAGATTCCCCTTGTTCCTAGCCTATGCGGCCTATTCCTTGCCTGCTTTGCCGGCCTTGCGGCGGACGTACTCTCCGACGTAGCGGATGCCTTTGCCCTTGTAGGGCTCGGGCTTGCGCCACTTGCGGATGTCGGCCGCTATCTGGCCGACCTGTTCCTTCGACGCGCCCAGCACGTTGATTTCCGTCTGGGAGGGAACCTCGAAGGTGATGCCGTCGGGGCACTTCACCAGCACGGGGTGCGAGTAGCCCAGCTGCAGCTCGAGGTCCTTGCCCTTGAGCGACGCGCGGTAGCCGACGCCGACCAGCTCGAGCTTCTTCTCGAAGCCCTCGCTGACGCCGTGGACCATGTTGTTGAGGAGCGAGCGGGTGAGCCCCCAGTAGGCGTTCGTCTGGCGCTCGTCGTCGGTCGGGGTGACCAGCACCTCGTCGCCCTCCTGCTTGATGACCATGGTGGGCTGGAAGGTGCGGGTGAGCTCGCCCTTCTTCCCCTTCACCGTGACGGTGGTTCCGTCGATCGTGACGTCCACGCCTGCTGGCACGTGGACTGGCATCTTGCCGATACGTGACATGACAGCAGCCTCCTTACCAGATGTAGGCCATGACTTCGCCGCCGATGCCAGCCTTGCGTGCATCGCGGTCGGTCATGACGCCGTTCGACGTGGATATGATTGCGGTTCCGAGGCCGCCGAGAACGCGGGGCAGGTCGTCCTTGCCCGCGTAGATTCGAAGGCCCGGCTTCGAGATGCGCTTGATCCCGCGGATGGTCTTCTGCTTGTGCGGTCCGTACTTCAAGGTCAGTTCGAGCGTCCCGCGCGGGGAGCCGTCCACGACCTCGTAGCTTTGGATGTAGCCCTCTTCGTCCATGATGCGGGCGATCTCGACCAGCTTCTTGCTCGTCGGCATCGAAACCGTCTCATGACCTGCAGTCTGTGCGTTACGCAGGCGCGTAAGCATGTCTGCAATTGGGTCGGTCATTGTCATTTGGTTCTCCTTTGGTTCATGATGTGCTCATACATCCGGTTCGCCTGCACCCGTGATGCAGGCGCCTTGCATGTCGGCCTGCCGTATGCGGCGCGCCTTCCTGGCCTACCAGGAGGACTTGGTGACGCCTGGCAGTTCGCCCTTGTTGGCAAGCTCCCGCAAGCAGATGCGGCAGAGGCCGAACTTGCGGTAGTAGGCACGCGGGCGTCCGCAGCGGTTGCAGCGGTTGTGCTGACGCGTGGAATACTTCGGCTCGCGCTTTGCCTTGGCGACCATCGATTTCTTAGCCATGCATTCCTTCTTTCTTCTTACCAGTGCGCTTCGTGCTTAGTCTTCTATGGTTTTGAACGGGAAGCCCAGGGCCTTCAGCAGCTCGCGGGCGTCGTCGTCGCTCTCGGTCGAGGTGACGAACGTGATGTCCATGCCGCGGGTGCGGTCGATCTTGTCGTAGTCGATCTCGGGGAAGATCAGCTGCTCGGTGATGCCCATGGAGTAGTTGCCGTGCGAGTCGAACGACTTCGGGTTCAGGCCGCGGAAGTCGCGGACGCGCGGGATGGCCGTGGCCAGCAGGCGGTCCAGGAACTCCCACATGCGGTCGCCGCGAAGCGTGACCTTGCAGCCGATGGGCATGCCCTCGCGGATCTTGAAGCCTGCGATGGACTTCTTCGCGCGGCACACCGCCGGCTGCTGGCCCGTGATGACGCGCATGTCGTTCATGGCGGCGTCGAGGACCTTCGAGTCGGACGCGGCGTCGCCGCAGCCCATGTTGCAGACGATCTTCATGAGGCGCGGCACCTGGTTGACGTTCTGGATGCCGAGCTGGTCCTTAAGCTGGGCCTTCAGCTCCTTGTTGTACTTTTCCTTGAGACGTGGCGTGTCTGCCATTTCCGTCTTCCTTCCTTCCGATGGATTAAACGCCGGATTTCCGACCCGGCGTCCCTCCTACTTCCTTTTCAGAGGGCCATGTTCGGCGCTTAATCTATGTCGGCGCCGCATTTCTTGCAAACGCGCACCTTCTTGCCGCCGTCGATGCGGTGGCCGACGCGCGTGGGCTTGCTGCACTTGGGGCAGACGAGCATGACGTTGGACACGTGCACCGGCGCCTCGATGGACGAGATGCCTCCCTGCGGGTTCTCCTGCGTGGGGCGCATGGCCTTCTTCATCATGTTCAGCTTCTCCACGACGACTCGCTCGGTCTCGGGGACGGTGCGCAGCACCTTGCCCTCCTTGCCGGAGTCCTTGCCGCAGATGATCTTTACGTTGTCGCCCTTCTTGACGTTCAGGTGGTTGCGCACCTGGCGTGTGCTCTTAGGCTTCTGTGTCGTGAATGCCATCAGTGCGCCTCCTTACAGGGTCTCGGGTGCCAGGGACACGATCTTCATGTACTTCTTGTCGCGCAGCTCGCGGGCCACGGGCCCGAAGATGCGCGTGCCGCGGGGCGTGCCGTCGTTGTTGATGAGCACGCACGCGTTCTGGTCGAAGCGGATGTAGCTTCCGTCGGCGCGGCGGACTTCCTTCTTCACGCGCACGATGACGCAGCGGACCACTTCGCCCTTCTTGACGCTGCCGTTGGGGATGGCTTCCTTCACGCTGCAGATGATCACGTCACCAAGGCCGGCGTAGCGGCGCTTCGAGCCGCCGATGACCTTGATGCACTGCACCTTGCGCGCGCCGGAGTTGTCGGCAACGTTGAGCATGGATTGCATCTGAATCATTGCTTGTTCCTCTACTTCCTAAGGCTAGACGCGCTGCGGCGCTATTTGGCCTTCTCCACGATCTTCAGGAGGCGCCAGCGCTTCATCTTCGACATCGGGCGGGTCTCCATGATCTGCACGGTGTCGCCCACGCCTGCCTCGTTGCCTTCGTCATGTGCATGGTACTTCTTGGAGGTGGTCATCATCTTGCCGTACGTAGGATGCGGCTTGCGAGACTGGACCTCTACCACGATGGTCTTGTCGTTGGTGTCGCTGACGACGACTCCCTGTCGGACCTTGCGCATGTTGCGTTCTTCAGTCATCTTTCAACCACCCTTTCCTATGCGCTCAGCTCGCGAGCATGCATCTCGGTAAGGATGCGCGCGATGTCCTTCTTTACCAGTTTGACCCGAGCAGTGTTGTCAAGCTGGGAAGTGGCCATCTGGAAGCGCAGGTTGAAAAGCTCCGCGCGGGCCTCCTTCAGCTTGTCGTTCAGATCCTCGGAAGTGAGCTCTCGAATCTCTGATGCCTTCATTATTCCTGCCCTTCTGTCTGCTTGGTGACGATCTTGCACTTGATCGGAAGCTTGTTGATCGCAAGGCGGAGGGCTTCCTTGGCGGTCTCGTCGTCGACGCCGTCGATCTCGAACATGATGCGGCCGGGCTTGACCACGGCCACCCATCCTTCGGGATTGCCCTTGCCGGAGCCCATGCGGGTCTCGGCGGGCTTCGAGGTGATCGGCTTGTCGGGGAATATGGTGATCCAGACCTTGCCACCACGCTTCATATGCCTGGTGAGCGCGACACGGGCGGCCTCGATCTGGCGGTTGGTGATCCAGTGCGCCTCGAGCGCCTGGATGCCGTAGGACCCGTTGTTGAGACGGGTGCCGCCCTTGGCCTTGCCCTTCATGGAACCGCGCTGGACCTTGCGGTGCTTCACTCGCTTGGGACTAAGCATTAGTTACGCCCCCTATCGCCTCTGTCCCCGCGGTCGCCACGGCCGCGACGGGGCGGGCGCGTGGAGCCTTCGAGAGCGGGG
>CABVEH010000094.1 GCA_902497215.1 uncultured Eggerthellaceae bacterium
TGCCTGTAGGGGCCGAAGGAGTGGCGGCAGTTGACCCCGCCCAGGATGTCCCCCAGGGTGCCGCTCATGCAGTGCAGGTAGAAGTCGGGGTAGGTCACGCCCTCTATCGTCACCTCGCCGTTGAGGCTGTAGCAGCGCCCCTGCCACTCGGCGTGCGACGGTCGCGCGTCTGCATGGCTCGACACCTCCACCAGCTTAATCTCCAGCCCTTCCAAGCGTTCCATGGCCATGTCGTTGGCGGCCTGGGATATCTGTGTCCTCACGTGCCGCCTCACGGCCACGTCGACCTTGTTGCGCACGGTCGCCTTGCCGGTGGCCGCGTCCTGGTACGACACGACGTCGATGCCGTCCCTCGTGAGCTTGCGCACGGCCGCATGCACTGCCTTGTCCGTGGTCGTGAACCCGGCGTTCACCTTCGTCACCGCCTCCACGGAAGCCGCGAGGAACGCCCGTCTGGCCCCTTCCGCCATTGCCAGGTTGCCGCGCGCGAGCACGGCCGAGAGGGACGCCGCCGTGGCGACGATCTGCGCCGGGGCCTTGCGCTCGTCTGTCAGCATGCGTTCGCGGTCATCGGCGTCGGCGGCCTCCAGGAACCTCTCCACGGTGTCCAGCACCGCATCGGATATCTCGCCCCGGTGTTCGGCCACGATGCGCCTCAGCTCCGCCTCCTGGGTCTGTGCGAGAAGCGCGATCTCGCCCGCCGTCTTCGACGTCACGTCGCCGGACACCATCGTCTCGACCAGGTGGTCGAGCATTTCGGCCTCTATCTGCGTGTACACGGCGGCGACGGCGTCGCCCGCCTCGCCGAGCTGGGCGGGGGAGAGCATGTTAGAAGCCTAGTTCCAGCGCAGGCTCCTGCGGAAGCGCGGCCTTGGCCTCTTCCTCGGACATGCCCATGTACTCCTTGAGATACATCCACTTCGGAACGACGCCTGCGGCGATCTCGGCGAGCATCTGCGCCTTGGCGGTCTGTGTGTCGGTTATCACCGAGTCGTCGAACTCGACGGAGACCGCACCGAAGCTCTCCTCGATCTGCGCGCCGCAATGGATGCGCGCGTTTTCGAGGAGCGCGCCCACCACGTCCTGGATGGCCCCGCGCACGATGTTCTCGTGCTTGCGCACGTTGCGCATGAGCGCCCCGTTGTCTGCCACGACCTCCGTGGCGGTCTTCAGCCCCCCCGCCTTGTCCAGCGTGAAGTAGTTCTGCCCGAAGCCGCATATCTCGCCAAGCTCGGCCAGGGCGATGTCGAGCGCGTCCTTCAGCTGCGCCGTCCTGATGTCGGGGGAGAACACGTCTATCTTCTTGCTCGCGTTCGCGCCGTCGACGGCCCGGAAAACCTGCTGGTCCGTGCGGGACAGTGGCACCAGCTTGCCGTCCTGGGAGCGCACGTCGATAAGCTCCTCGTCCATGAACACCTTGACTGCCGTGAGGTCGACCTCCTGGAACAGCGAGTCGAAGGCGAGGTCCACGGCCTTGATGGCGGACAGGGCGTCCGCGAAGATGCTCATCCCGTAGGGGCAGAGGTCGGCCGCCGTGTTCTCTATGGCCGGCCTAACTACGCCGAACGGCTTCCTTGCGCTCCTCGTGTCGAAGTCGGACATGTAGCCGTAGTCCTCGGGGGTGAGCCTCTCGCCCTTGGAGAACAGCATCGTCTTGACGTGGTAGGTCCCACCCTCGATCACGTAGAGGGTCAGGCGCTCGACCTGCTTGCCCTTGCACGACATCCGCGTGGCCACGGCGCATTCCGTGATGCCCTCGGCGTCGTACGACAGCGGCTTGAAGCCCCGTGCGTCGTACCGCTGCAACCGTATCATGCTGTCCTCGTCGGCGTCCTTTATATCGAAGTCGAGCACCCATGAACCGGTGCCGACCGAGAACGCGCGCTCTATCAGGTTCTGCCCGTTCGGCCAGAAGTTGTTCTCTGCGAGGTACGCCTGCAGCCATGCGTTGGCGTGCTTGCCCTCGACGGACACCTTGGTGTCCTCCGTGAGCATGAGCGAGGCGTATTCGCGGCAAACCCTCTTCGCAGGGTGCACTGTGTACCTGGGGCGCGGCTTCTTTATGGGGTCGCCCTTTTCGTTCCTGGCGTAGTAGTGGTCGGTGTAGAAGTCGTCGCTGGCCTCGTACCATGCGTTCCACGTCTTTATAAGGGCGTCCATCCCGCCGTAGATGCCGTACCCTGCGTCGGTTATGGCCTGCTTGGCCTCGCCCGACATCTCGAACTCGTCGATTGCCACCTGCAGCGCCTTTCTCGTGCGTCGTCGTGGCCCTATTCTTGCGGCTGTGTCGCCCTGTACGCGCGCTTGCTCCGCGCCTCGCGCATGAACGCGTAGCGCGTCGCGTCCACCCAGTGGTCGTTGCCGTCGGGGATGGAGTTGAGCCATTCGCCGTCAGGCCCCTGCTCGTACTGCATCTCGCGCACCTCCTTGGCCAGTCGCGGGCACCGCACGGGGTCTATCACCCACCTGCACGACTGCAGGAATCGGTACGACGCGTCGCGCATGTTGCCCTTCCCTGCGGGCCTGGCCGACACCCCCGCGTCCTTCTGTGCGGCGATGGCGGTCGGGTCGGCGTCGTCGGAGAGGACGCGCGCCGCATGGTAGACCGACTCGCCCGACGCGTCGTCCGACCACGTGAGGGCCTCCATGATGCGCGCGGCCTGCTCGTTGGGCTGCAGCTTGTTCCCGCCGTCCTCGTACCACGTGACGATGCGCCGCAAGCCCGGCTGCCACTCCGATATGGTGAACGCCCAGGGGTCTGGGAACCATCCGAAGTCCTGGCCGCACCTCATGTTGTCGAAGGCGTCTATCTCCTCGTCCGTGACGGTTCGGAACTCCACGCGGTCGAACACGTCGCCTCCGAGGCCCACGGGTAGGCCCAGGTACTCATGCTCGTAGGCCTGGGGGTCTATGCGCTTCAGCTCCTCGGCGTCCGATATGAACTGCTCGCCGAGCCATTCCGGCGGAACGTCCAGGTAGGTGGAGGCGTAGACCGGCTCGCCTGCGTCGCGCCTGCGCTCCATCTCCTGGTTTATCCAGCAGGCCTTCGTGCGGGGAGGGTTGAACGTGAACACGCGGATGGCCGCAGGGCCGCCGCGCGTGGCCGACTGCAGCACCTTGCGGACCTCGGCCATGCCCCGGAACATGTCGGCCTCTTCCACCCACACGAAGCCGATGTAGCCGAAGGGGGTCTTTATGCCCTTGACCTTGTTGGGGTTGTCGCAGCCCTTGAACTCGATCAGCTGCCCTGTGGACCTCTTGCGGATGCGGAACGTGGAGTCGGGAAGGTCGTAGTCGTCTGCGACCCCGAGGGCGTGTAACGCCCACACAACCTGGGCGTATGCGGAGTCGCGTATCTGGTTCTTGTAACGCATCAGCACAAGCCCGTGCTGGTCGGCGTGGCGCTCTATGTGGTAGACCAGCTCCAGCGACGCCCACGACGACTTCGTGGAGCCTCGCCCGCCTGCCATCCACATGTCGCGCTGCTGCTCGCGCTGGATGATTCGATGCGGCTCCAGGAACGACGGTGCCAGCATGAGGGCGAAGTCGGCCACGAACTCGCGCTCGTCGGCCTCCAGGTCGTCCTGTGCGTAGGGGAGGAGCTGCTTGGTGGCCTTCACCAGCGCGTCGGCTGCGTTGTAGTTTATCCGGCCGTCGGCTGCGTACACGCGCTTGACGACCTTCTCGGCGGCCTCGGCGAGAAGGTCGAGCCGGGTGAGCAGCTTCACGCGCGAGAGGGTCGCCTGCTTGGCGGCCTCGGCCTGCAGGGCCTCGTACCTTGCCCGAACCTTGCCATCGGCGAGGGCGTGCGAGGCCTTGGAGTCCACCGTCTCGGGCTTCCACTTGGCTGCGGCGGGATATGCGCGAATGTATGCGTCCCGCTGCGACAGGCCGCTCACGACGCCCTGCACGAACGCCTCCTGCTTTGGTGTCAGGTCTTCTGTTGACATGCGCCGATGGTGCGCGAAATGTCGCCAGGAAACGGGAGGGCCGCCCCGAAGGACGGCCCCGAAAGAAGGAGGTGCGACAGCCGAAGCCGCATTTTGAGTATGGGCGAGGTGTCGCCTAGATGACCACCTTCGCCCCGCAGCTAGGGCAGAATCCGGGAGTGCGCACGTGCGCCCATTCCTCGGTCGCGTCCGTCCTGTCGAGCAGGTGCCACTGCATGCCGCATTCGGAGCATTCGAACTCTCGCCCCCCGTAGACGTTCTCGCACGTCCGCTCGTGGCGGGTGTTCCACCATTCAACCAGCCCGTCCTTGCCGATGTACTTGGTGGCTTTGTCGGCAACCATGTGATGCCTCTCGCATGTTGGGCAGTCGATTACCCAGCCAATATGCCCGACATGCTGCAATTCGACTTCGCTGCCGCAGAAGGGGCAGGGCTTCAGCTCGCTCATGAGATCACCTCCACTCCTGTTATAGTTGCCGTCGCTTCGACCGTATACGTCTCGCCGCACGCGCCGCAGATAACCTCCATTAGGCCGCCAAACGCTGTTCCGGAATCCCAGTCGTACATGTTCGGTTCGTCCGACGGATAGCTTTTGCTTCCGCAATGCGGGCATTCGACTTCTAACATGGAACCTCCTCGTCAACACCTGATTCCCAAGGCTTCAAGTTCGCTGCGCTTCTTTGCAACCAGCTCCCTACTGGGGAACACGATCTCTTCTGCTGCCCCATGAGCTATCCCTAATAGAGACAGTGCCACCCGCTCCAACTGTTCGAAGCGTTGCTCCGGCACATAGCGCCTGATCTCGTAGGTGCCGTCCAGGACGCTCCCGTCGTTTGCGAACACAACCGAATCCGGGAAGCCGTGCGGAACGGCCGTGTTCCATTCGGTGCCTTCGAGATGCGCTACGCACTTCGGCGGGAACCTTCTGTCGAGGGCGCTCAGGAACGCCATCGTGTTGTCCTTGGGCTTCATTGATTCAGTCGAGCAGTCGCTCATAGCTTCAACGCCTCCTGTCCTTCGCATTCCTTAGGTTGCGGCTTCGGCTTCGGCTCCCACACGTCGAACGAGTCGGCCGCCATGTCGTTGCCTCGCCAGTGGAGGCACTTGCGAACCTTTGGCAGCGCCTCGTCGCTCACGGTGATGCCCTTGCACTGACAGTAGTTCACGTCCTCGCACGTCATCTCCGCACAGTTTGCCGTTGGTCGCGCACTCGGCTTCGTGGTCGCACTCGAATGGAAGCACCATGCTCATGAGGCGTCGCCTCCCAGCTTCTCGCCACAATAGGGGCAGAACTCGAAACCGTAGAGAGCCGTTTCGAAGTACCCTACCCGGGGGATGTACTTCCTGAACCTCGCTTGCGAGGTCGCAGACCCCTTCATCTTGACGATGCCGCCCAGTTCGTCCGGCATGGCGTCGCAAATGTGCTCGTATTCGTAATCAGCCATCACGCATCACGCTCCTGCGCCAGCTCGTGGCAGTAGAAGTCCCACAGAAT
>CABVEH010000095.1 GCA_902497215.1 uncultured Eggerthellaceae bacterium
GTCGGCCCCCTTCTTCTCGAAGAACCTGAGCACCTCGATCGGGGAAATGTCGGCCTTGCAGGCGCGCACGCAGCGCCCGCACCCGACGCAGAGGTACCTCCCGTGCTGGGAGTTGAACCCGTTCAGCTTGTGGTACATGCGGTGCCGCACACGCTCGGTGGCGTTGTCGCGGAAGTTGTGGCCGCCTGTGACCAGCGCGAACTGAGGCGACCCACACGCGGTCGCGGTGGCCCGTCTCGCCCGACGGGTCGAGCACGTCGACGATGTCGAAGCAGTAGCAGGTGGGGCACACCGACGAACATGCGGTGCACGAGAGGCACCGGCCTCCCAGTTCCTTCCAGAAGTCATCGGAATGGAACGCGTCCATGAGCATCGGTATCTCCTGGATGTGCGGGATGCTCTCGTAGAACGCCTCCTGCCTGGCGCGCGTGGCCTTGCGGAAGGCGCTTCGATCCTCGTCGTCGGCCTCGCGCGGGTCGCATGCCGCCTCCAGGATGTTGGCGGCCTCGACGCTTCCAATGGAAACGAAGTATCTGTCGCCGATGTCGGTCAGGAACAGGTCGTACCCGCTTCGCACCTCGTCCGATTCCAGCAGGTGGCAGAAGCACGTGGACGTGGGCGAGCAGCTGATGCCCACTATCATGGTGGCCTTGCGGTGCGCGTCGTAGTAGGGGTCGGGGTAGCGCGAGTCGTCGAACACGAGGTTCAGGTTGTTCATCGCGTTGATGTCGCATGCGTGGGCGCCGAACAGCACCCGGGGCTTGACGGACATCTCGTATGGCTCGATTCCGTCGCCTCCCCCGCCGGTGTTGAACTCGAACAGCGTCTCCTTCGGGGGTATGTAGTACTTCTTCAGCGAAGTGAGCGTGGTGGGATAGTCGAGGACTATCTCGTCGAACGAGTCGATGGGCTCGAAGGCGAAGCTCTTGCCCTTCGCGACCGGGGCGACAACCTCGTAGTCCTTCATGAAGGCCTCGATAAGAGCCGGCAGCTCGTCGGCATTGATCACTCGATAAAGCAAACGCCCACCCCCTTGACAACGACTACATTGTAAAGGGGATGGGCGTCTTTCGCACCATGAATACCGCCAAGCGGCTTCTTTCCTATGAGAAGAATATGCCGATCTCGCGCTCGGCCGACTCGGGCGAGTCGGAGCCGTGGATGACGTTCTCGTCCATGATCAGGCCGAAGTCGCCGCGGATGGTGCCCGGGGCGGCCTCCAGCGGGTTGGTGGCGCCCATCAGCGAGCGGCACTTCTTCACAGCGTCCTCGCCGGACACGACCATCTTCACGACGGGGCCCGAGGTTATGTAGGCGATCAGCCCGTCGTAGAACGGCTTGCCCTCGTGCTCGGCGTAGTTGGCCTTGGCCTGCTCGGGGGTGACCATGCCGAGCTCCATGCGCTCGATTGCGAGGCCGGCGCGCTCGAAGCGGTTGACTATCTCGCCTATGTGCTTGTTGCGCACGCCGTCGGGCTTGATCATGGTGTAGGTCTGCTGGATTGCCATTCGATGTTCCTTTCGCTATTGGTTCTGGCTCGGGAAGTAGAGGTCCACTCCCGATATCTTCCATCCGATGAAGTCACGCACCAGCGTGACCTTGTACATCACCTGGCCGCCCTTGCCCGTGTCGGCGGTGACGTAGGCGACGGAGTCAGTGGGGGTGGTGTTCATGCCGTTGACCTCGATCGCGGAGTCCTGCACCAGCGGCGCGACCATGGAGGCCTTGCTCTCTTCGGAAAGCCCGCTGGCGAACACGTCGTCGCCCGCGTTCTTCGGGTCGTTGAACAGCTGCTGGACGACGGTTTCCTGCGAAGGGAAGCCGAGGCCCTGCATGTACCCGAACACGGCCGCGGCCATGGCCAGGATGACCAGCACGATTATGACCACGAGCACCTTCAGCCCGACGTTGCGGTTGCGGCGGTCCTTCTTGGCCATGTTGCGCGACAGCTGCTCGAGCTGCGCGTCGGTGGTCTCGAAGAACGACGTACCCGTGCCGTCGTAGGCGTCGGCGTAGCCGGGGAAGTCGGTACGGTCCTGAAGCTCCTCGTCGTAGAAGAACGGCTGCGTGGCATCGGCGCCGGTCGCCCCATAGGCGCCGTCGACCGGGACGTCGAGCCCCGACATGTCCGCGGCGGCCTGAAGCGCCTCGGCGGCCGAGGCCATCTTCTGCACCTCGGAAAGCGCATGCTGGTAGTCGACGCTGGCCGAGTCGGACAGCACGTAGGTGGCGTCGGCCGTGGCGCGGCCGAAGGCGTCGACGGCCTCCTGCATCTGGCCGTTTGCGACGTAGGCCTGCCCCATGCTGGCGTTCACGCGATTGCGCGTGTCGGGCGTCATGTCGAACTGCAGGGCGCTTTCGTAGGACAGGATGGCGTCCTGCGGCCTGTCGAGCGACATGAAGCAGATGCCCAGGTTGAGCAGGGCCTTCGAAGGGTCGGGGTTCGACTCGTCAAGGGCGGCCTCGCGGAACGCGACGCCGGCCTCGGCGGACTTCCCCATCTTCAGCTCGGCGTTCCCAAGGCCCATGTAAGCCTTGTAGGGCGCGTCGTAAGACTCGTCGTCGATGGCGGCCTGGAAGTGGTCGGCCGCGTTGGCGTAGTCGCGCAGCGACGCGTAGGCCATGCCTATGTTGTTCTGCAGCGACCCCCGGGCGTCGTACGCCTGGTCGGAAAGCGCCTGCGTGTAAGCCTGTATTGCCTCGTTGTGGTTCTTGAGCTTAACCAGGCAGTTGCCGATGCGGTGGTAGATCAGCCCGACCTCTCCCATGGAGAAAGGCACCGTGTTGTCCTGCAGGCATGCGGTGTACGTGCGCAGGGCCCCACGGTAGTCCTTGTTCTTGTAGCGGACAGTGGCCTGGTCGAACAGTGTGGTGTTCACTTTTGCTCCCCGCTTCCGGCAGCGGAATTTATCGAAGTCGACGTCATGCGGTATGGAAGCACGCGGGCCCTAGGCCTGGTTCTCGATGGTGACGGACTCGATGACGTCGCCCTGGCGCAGCTGGCCTATGACGTCCATGCCCTCGATGGTGTCGCCGAACACGGTGTAGCCGCTGTCGAGCATGGGCTGGGCGCCCAGGCAGAAGTAGAACTGCGACCCCGCGGAGTTGGGGTTCTGCGAGCGGGCCATGGCCAGCGAGCCGTCCTTGTGCTTGTTGTTGGGGTTGGTGGTGTATTCCTCATGGATGGAGTAGCCGGGGTTGCCGGTGCCGAAGCCCGCCCCGGGCATCCCCTTCGCGACCTCCTCGGAGGAGTAGTTGCGAGTGTTGGGGCATCCGCCCTGGATGACGAAGTCGGGGACGTAGCGATGGAACTTCAGGCCGTCGTAGAAGCCCTTGTTCGCCAGCTCGACGAAGTTGCCCACGTGGATGGGGGCGTCCTTGCCGGCGAGCTGCACGCGGATGGTGCCCTTGGAGGTCTCGATCACGGCGATTTCGTCGCCGGTGGGCTGGTACTCGGGAGTATAGAGGGCCATTTGGTTTCCTTCCTCGCCTTTCAGGCGCGAATGCGCATATACACTTGGGATTCTATCAGAACATCACACGCGTGCCAAAACGCAGACGGTTTCCACGTGATAGGTCTGGGGAAACATGTCCACCGGCTGGACGAGCACCGGGGCGTAGCCTTCCTGTCCGAACCTGGCGATGTCGCGGGCCAGCGTCTGCGGGTCGCAGCTCACGTACGCGAGGGTTTCGGGAGCCGCGGCGGCAACCTGTGCGACCACGTCGGCATGCAGCCCAGCGCGCGGCGGGTCCACGACGACGGCGTCGAGGCTGCCCAGGTCGGGAAGCACGCGGCGTACGTCGTCGCACACGATCTCGGCGTCTGCGCCGTTCGCCTCGGCGTTCGCGCGGAAGTCGCGCGAGGACGACCCTTCCAGCTCGACCGCCACGACGTCGGCCTCCTGCTCGGCCAAGGCGAGCGAGAACATGCCCACCCCCGCGAAGAGGTCGGCGACCTGCATCCCAGGCTTCGGGCCCACGGCCTGCACGGCGCAGTCTACAAGAAGCTCGGCCTGGGCGGTGTTCACCTGGAAGAAGGAAGGCGCACTGACCGAGAAGTCCAGCCCGCACGCGCGCTCGCGCCAGAACCCGTCGCCGTCCAGCACCTCGACGCGCTTAACCTTCCGTGCGGCCCCTACGTCGGCGATCACGCGGACGACCGACGTGGCGCCCACGGCGTCGCGCAGAACCTTGGCGGCGAAGTTGCGCGGAAATGAACTGGGCGGGGTCCAAAGCGCGACCTCCACGCTCCCCGTGCGTTCGCTGGCGCGAATTCCCACGCGGTAGATTCCCAGGTCGTTAGAGCCTGCCAGGTAGCGGAGGGCGCCCGTCAGCGACTTGGGGGCCTTGCCCAGAAGGCGGTTGCCCAGGCGGCATTCCTTGGCCGCCACGACTTTCTCGGTGCCGGACTCATGGAAACCCAGGGAAATGCGTCCCTGGGCGTCGGGGACGGCGGCAAGTTCCAGCTTGTTGCGATAGCCCCACTGCCGCTCGCACGGGGCGACGGGACGGAGGATTCCATCTATGCGCGCGGCGTCGAGGTGCGCCGTTCGCGTGAGTGCGCTGGCCACGTTGTCCTGTTTCGCGGCAAGCTGGGCGTCGTATGAAAGCTGGGCCCATGGAGCCACCGACATGAGCGATGCGTCGGCAGCCATCGATTCCCAACCCTTGGCACGCAGCGAGGACGGCTGAACGAGCTTTTCGGCGACTCCGCGGGCGAACGTCGGCTTCTCCTCGGTCACGCGCACCTCGGCCACGTCGCCAGATACGGCGCCCTGCACGAAGACGGCCTTGCCCGACTCCAGGTGCCCGACGGCTTCGGGCCCGTAGCTCATTCTGTCGATGGATATGGTTTCGGTCATGGAGGATAACGCCCCGCTTCGCTTGCGAATTCTGGCGCCCTCGACAGGATTCGAACCTGCGACACCCTGCTCCGGAGGCAGGTGCTCTATCCCCTGAGCTACGAGGGCGCATCGACTGCGGCATGCCGGCCCTGGCGCGACTTTCGTGCGGCTTGCGACGGCTATGCTGCCTTGAACGAAGGGCTTTTCAGCCCTTGCAACCTAATTATACCTTTGGCATAATGTGTGGGCTAGCTTGGTCAATGGTCCCCATAGTCTAACGGTTAGGACGCGGCCCTTTCAAGGCTGAAATACGGGTTCGATTCCCGTTGGGGGCACCAACTGTTTTCTCATACTTCGTCCTATCGGACGAAGTATTGCTAGACGCTGCGCGACGCCCCAGCGGTTCCACTTCGCCCTCCAAGCTCTCGTCGTGTACCGAAGTACACTTCCTCGACCTTTCGCGCGAATTGAAACCACCGTAGGCGTCGCTCGCTCAATTTCCAACTGTGCATCATTGGATTGATTTTTAAGCAATTGACCGGCTGGTCGACGTAGGGGCGCAGCTTGCCTGCGCCCACAAAACATCAGAGG
>CABVEH010000096.1 GCA_902497215.1 uncultured Eggerthellaceae bacterium
CCTCGACGAGGTGGACATGCTCGTCGTCCACGGCGTGCTGCACCTGAACGGATACGACCACGTCGACCCGGCCGACGCCGAGGTGATGGAGCCGCTGCAGGACGACGTGTTGCGCAGGCTGCGCGAAAGCAGGGAGGCGTGATGCCCGACAAGCCCAAGGATTCGTGCGAGACGCGCAAGTTCGTCCGGCACGCCGGAGACGACAGCAAGTTCTCGATGGCCGACGCGTTCTCCTGCGCGTCGTGCGGCGTGCGCCAGGCCTTCCTGTCGCAGAGGAACTTCAAGATCCACGCCGCCTTCGCCGCGCTGGCAGTGCTGCTGGGCTTCCTCCTGCAGATCCCGCAGCCGTCGTGGCTTGCGGTAGTGCTCTGCATAATCGCAGTGTTCTCTCTGGAGATGCTCAACACCGCCGTCGAGTCCATAGTCGACCTCGCCTCGCCCGAATGGAACCGCCTGGCCATGGTGGCCAAGGACTGCGCGGCAGGCTCGGTGTTCGTGGCGGCCATCGTGTACATCCCGCCGCTCGTGGCCATCCTGGCCTCGACGTTCGGCGCATAGCCCGGGGGGAACCTATGGACCTCGACGCATACTTCTCGGAAAACCCCATGGGAGGCCCAGGCGACGACGTCGAAGAGGGCTTCCGGTCCGGATTCGTCGCCTTGGTCGGAAGGCCCAACGCCGGCAAGTCCACGCTGATGAACAAGGTGGTCGGGTCGAAGGTCGCCATAACCTCGCGCACCTCCCAGACCACGCGGCAGCGCATAAGGGCCGTTCTGAACGGCGAGGGCTACCAGCTCGTTCTGGTCGACACGCCAGGGCTGCACAAGCCCAAGGACGTGCTCGGGGAGGAGCTCAACGCCTCGGCCACCAAGGCGCTCGACGACGTGGACGTCGTCGCGATGTTGGTGGACTGCACCCAGCCGATCGGCCGCGGGGACGAATGGGTGGCTGCGCAGGTCGCGAAGTGCAAGGCCAGGCGCATCTGCGTGCTGTCCAAGGCCGACCTTGCCACGCCCGAGCAGGTCGAGGCGCAGCGCGCATCAGCCGAACGCCTGGGCGAGTGGGACGCCATGGTGCTGCTTTCGGCGAAGACGGGGCGCAACGTCGACGCCTTCGTCGAGGAATGCGTCTTCCTGCTTCCCGTAGGCCCCAGGTGGTTCCCGGCCGACATGCTGTCCGACCAGACCGACGAGTCGATGGTCGCCGAGCTCGTGCGCGAGAAGGTTCTGCGGTCGTTCCGCGACGAGGTCCCCCATTCGGTCGGCGTGAAGGTGGACTCGATGGAGTACGTGAGGAAGAAGCAGCTGTACCGCATCGAGGCAACGGTGCTCACCGAGCGCGACAGCCAGAAGGCCATGCTGATAGGCAAGGGCGGACGCGCGATAAAGCGCATAGGGTCACAGGCCCGCTCCGAGCTCGAGACGATGTTCGGGGCCAGGGTGTACCTCGAGCTATCGGTGAAGGTGAAGAAGAACTGGAGAAGCGACGAGGCGCAGCTGCGTGCCTTCGGATACATGGAATAGGTAATATAATCGTCCCGAAACGCAATCACTTCGACGAAGCCTGACCCCGAACGGAGGACATGCGGCGAATGCTTTGCCCCAACTGCCACACCGACAACCGAGCGAACGCCAAGTTCTGCGACGAATGCGGATGCGAGCTTCCCACCGTCGCCCCGCTGGCGCACGAGATGTTCGGCGAAGGCGACACCTCCAGGCTGGACGACGGGCGCACGCGCGATCTCCAGGGGATAGACCAGTACACCGACTCCAGCCACGACCCGTATTCGGCTGCATACGCGGACGAAGGCCCGGCATACGACGACCCTAACATCACCCAGGCGTTCGTCACGCCCGGGTCGCTGCAGAAGAGGGCGTTCTTCGCCGAAGGCGCGCAAGCAGGCGCAGTTCCCCCTTCCGCCACCGGATCGTTCGCAGCGCAGCCGGCGCCTCCGAAGCCCCCAAGCAACGCCTCGCGCAAGGCGAAGGCGGTGCTGATCGCCCTGCTTTGCGCGGCAGTCGTCGTGGCGGCTGCCGCGGGCGTGACATACTCGCTGCAGCTGTGGGGCGGCAAGGTGGTCCCCGACGTCGTGTCCATGTACGCCGACGAGGCGGCCTCGGCCCTCGAGGCTGACGGCTTCTCCGTGGAAAGGGTGCAGGTCAAGTCCGACGAGCCTGAAGACGTCGTGCTGTCCACCAGCCCTGTCGCGGGCACGCGCGTGGACGCCGGGTCGGTGGTCACCATCGAGGTCTCGGTGGCCAGGGTCGTGCCGAACATCGTGGGCAAGAGCCTGGACGAGGCGATGAAGCTGCTCGCCGCGGAAGGGTTCACCAACATAGAGACCGTGGAAGTGAAGTCGAACGAGGCCGAGGGGACGGTGACCAACGTCGCCCCCGTCGCGGGCACGCGTTCGAAGGCCGACGCGAAGATAACCGTGGAAGCCGCCGTGCCCTACCGCGTTCCCGACGTCCACGGCATGTCGCAGGAGGAGGCCACCGCCGCCCTCGAGAACGAGGGCTATTCGGTCAAGGTCGCATACGTGTACAACGAGGACGTTCCCGAGGGCGCGGCCGTCGGCACCGACCCGGCCGCAGGCGAGGTGCTGGCCTCGGGGTCGCAGGTCACGCTGAACCTGGCGAAGCACCGCTCCACCGAGCTCGTGTCGCTCACGCGCGCATGGCTCAAGGATTCCTCGAAGGTGAGGATAGGCGGCCAAGACTACGAGATCAGCGAGGTCAACGACGTCAGCTACTCGGGCGGCAACTCGTGCTCGTACACCATCACCGCCAGGAAGTTCGAGACACATTCCTGGTTCGGCTTCGAGTCGGAGACCCGCTATGGGAACTACGAGACGGTGAAGGGCACGATATCGTGGAACGACTCGAACGAGATGTCGGGAAGCGACCCCAAGATAGAGCGGATCTAGCCCGCACATGGCGTCGAAGACCTATTCCGCCGAGGCGTTGGTCCTGCGCAAGACCAACCTCGGCGAGTCCGACACGATCGTCAGGATGATGGACTCGCAGGGCCGTCTGCTCGAAGGCGTCGCGAAGGGGGCCCGAAGGCCCCAAGGGACGCTGTCGGGCAGGCTCGAGCTGTTCAACCGCGTCAAGGTGCACTGCGCCAAGGGCCGAAACCTTGACGTCGTCAAGGAAGCCAGGCTGGTGCGCGCTGGCGCGCGCCTGCACGCCGACCCGGCCGCGACGGCCGCCGCATCGTGCGTCGCCGAGTTCGCTGGCCGGACCATCCAGCCCGACTTGGAGGTCCCCAGGTACTTCGAGCTCGCAGACGCGGCCTTCGCCGCGATCGACTCCGCGGACGTGCCGCGCCTTCCGGCAATGGTCGCCGCCTACGTGTTCAAGGCCTCCGCGATGATCGGCATGCGCCCCAGCTTTTCCACGTGCGTCCTGTGCGGCCGCAAGGCCCCCGCGTCGGGGAAGGCGAGGGTGTCGATTTCGGACGGTGGCTTCGTGTGCGACGAATGCGCGTCCTTTTCCGAGACCGCGCCGGTCGACGCGGCTTTGATGGCGTGGGCCGAATGCGCGCTGATGTCGACGTTCGCCGAGCTGGGGGTCTCCCAGGTCCCGGAGCCTTTGGCCATCGACCTTCTGCAGCTTGCCGTCCAATGGGCGCACGTGCAGCCGGACGTGCGCCTGAAGTCGGCGTCGCAGCTGGTCGCCTACATGTCCGTGTTGTAAGAGCGCAACGCATGCTCTATAATCAACAGGCTGCCCTCGCGGGCGGCACGATTCGCGGCCTGGCCTGCATGCCCACCTGCTTGCATGCCCGGCGCGGACCGGATTTCAAAGGCCAAGGTGAAAGGAAAGACATGGCAAGCAAGCTCAGCATCACGAAGGAAAAGACCGCCGAACTCATCAAGGAGTACGGCAAGGGCGAGGGAGACTCCGGAAGCGCCGAGGTGCAGGTGGCCATCCTCTCGGAGCGCATCCGCAACCTCACCGAGCACCTGAAGGTCCACAAGAAGGACAACCACACCAGGCGGGGCCTCATGAAGCTCATCGGCAAGAGGCGCGGCCTGCTGAAGCACATCAAGGACCGCGACATCGAGGAATACCGCGAGCTCATCAAGAGGCTCGGCATCCGCGACAACATCTAGTCTTCGTGCAAGGGCCCGCGCCAGCGGGCCTTTTCGCTGTTTTGGAAGGTTTGGACGGCGCGCTTTTCGCGCCTGGAAGCGGGGCGGCAATGGGGCCGCGCCTGAAGGGAAGAAAGAGATAAATGGCAAAGATAGTTGAAGAGTTCGAACTGTACGGGAAGAGCTACCGCCTCGAGACGGGCGAGCTCGCCAAGCAGGCCACGGGTGCGGTTCTGGTCACCTGCGGCGAGACCAGCGTGCTGGTCACGGCCGTCGTGTCCAAGCAGGAGAAGGATTACGACTTCTTCCCGCTGACGGTCGACTTCATCGAGAAGATGTACTCGGTGGGAAGGATCCCCGGGGGCTACCTCAAGCGCGAGACCAAGCCCTCCGACCATGGCACACTGACCGCGCGGATGGTCGACCGTCCCATCCGCCCAGGGTTCCCCGACGGATACAAGAACGAGGTGCACATCGTCTGCACCCCGCTCGTCATCGACGGCGAGAACGAGCCCGACACCATATGCGTCGCCGGCGCAAGCGCGGCCCTCATGGTGGGCGGCGCCCCGTTCGACGGCCCTGCGGCCTGCGTCCGCATCGGCCGCGACCGCGACACCAGGCAGTTCATCGTCAACCCCACCGTAACCGAGCAGGCCAATTCCGACCTCGAGCTGACCGTCGCCGGCACCAAGGACTACATCTCCATGGTCGAGGCGGGTGCCGACTGCATCTCGGAGGAGGACATGCTTTCCGCGATGGAGTTCGCCCAGGAGGCCATCGGCGCATTCTGCGACAAGCAGGCCGAGTTCGTGGCCAAGTCGAACCCGACCCCGATGGAGTACGTCATCCACGTTCCCGAGCAGGCCGTCATCGACCGCGTGTCTGCGCACTACCACGAGATGGAAGCCGCCCTCAAGGACCCCGACAAGCTCTCTCGCATCGCCAAGGTCGAGCAGCTTAAGGACTCCGTCAAGCAGAACGACTTCACCGACGAGGAGCGCAGCGTCTGGGGGTCCGACATCGCCGCCGAGCTGAAGGCGCTCGAGAAGCGCGCCATGCGCAAGATGATCATCGAGACGGGCGAGCGCGTGGACGGCAGAACCCCCACCGAGGTCAGGCCTCTGCACATCGTCCCCGGCTACCTGCCCCGCGTGCACGGCTCGGGCCTGTTCCAGCGCGGCCAGACGCAGGCGCTTTCCGTCTGCACGCTTGGCATGCTCAACGAGTGGCAG
>CABVEH010000097.1 GCA_902497215.1 uncultured Eggerthellaceae bacterium
CCCGCGGCTGCACAGGCCGCCCAGCCCGCAAGCGAGCGCCCGGCCACGTGGTATGCGGTCACGGCCCCCATGGTGGGAACCTACTACGAGGCGCCCGCGCCTGGCGAGCCTCCGTTCGTGAAGGTCGGCGACGAGGTCGCCGCCGGCGAGACGCTGTGCATCGTCGAGGCCATGAAGCTCATGAACGAGATAACCGCCGAGGAGATGGGCACCGTGCGCGAGGTCTGCCTCGAGGACGCCACCCCCGTCGAGTTCGGCACCGTGCTCTTCTACGTCGAGCCTCACGAGAAGGTCCCGACAGTCGCGGAGCAGGCCTGATGTTCCAGAAGATCCTAGTAGCCAACAGGGGCGAGGTCGCGCTGCGCGTCATGCGCGCCGCGCGCGAGCTGGGCATCAAGACGGTGGCGGTGTACTCCACGGAGGACGCCGACACCTATCCCGTGCACTACGCCGACGAGGCGGTGTGCATAGGGCCCGCGCAGTCCAACAAGAGCTACCTCGTCATCCCCAACATCATCGCGGCCGCGAAGAACACCGGCGCCGAGGCCATACATCCCGGGTACGGGTTCCTTGCCGAGAACGCCGAGTTCGCCCGCGCCTGCGTCGACAACGACATAGTGTTCATAGGGCCGTCCGCCGAATGCATCGAGCGCATGGGCGACAAGGCCTCCGCCCGCGAGACCATGACGGCGTGCACCGTCCCCACCGTGCCCGGCTCCGACGGCATCTGCGAAACCGTGGAAGACGCCCGGGCGTTCGCAGAGCGCGTGGGCTACCCCGTGCTCATCAAGGCCACGGCAGGCGGCGGCGGCAAGGGCATGCGCGAAGTCCACGACCCGGCCGACCTCGAGGCGCAGTTCAAGGCCGCAAGCTCCGAAGCCGAGGCAGCCTTCGGGAACGGCGGCGTGTACCTCGAGAAGCTGGTCCTGCGCCCGCGCCACGTTGAGGTGCAGGTGCTCGCCGACGACTTCGGGAACTACATCTCTCTGTGCGAGCGCGACTGCTCGATACAGCGCAGGCACCAGAAGCTCCTTGAGGAGGCCCCCTCTCCGGCACTCACCGACGAGATACGCCGCGCCATGGGCGTCGCGGCCGTCAAGGCCATGCGCGCCGTGGAGTACCGCAACGCGGGCACGGTGGAGTTCCTGCTCGACGAGGGCGGCAACTTCTACTTCATGGAGATGAACACGCGAGTGCAGGTGGAGCATCCCGTCACCGAGATGGTCACCGACACCGACATCATCAAGGAACAGATACGCATAGCCGCAGGCGAGCCCATAAGCGCCGCCGACCGCGTGCCGTTCAAGCCCATCGGGCACGCCATCGAGATGCGCATCAACGCCGAAGACCCCGACCACGGGTTCCGTCCGTGCCCGGGCACGATAACCAAGCTGCGCCTTCCTGGCGGCCCTGGCGTGCGCGTCGAGACCTACCTGCAGGAGGGTTCGAAGATATCCCCCTACTACGACTCGCTGGTGGCCAAGCTCGTCTGCCACGGGCAGGACAGGGAAGAGGCTATAGCTAGGGCGAAGCGTGCGCTCGACGAGTTCGTGATCGAGGGCATCGCCACCACCATCCCGTTCCACAAGCGCGTGCTCGACAACGAGGTGTTCGTCGCCGGAGAGGCCACCACCGACGAACGAGCAGCATGCAGACAACATGACGCTGGCCCCGGGCGTGGTCGACACCATCATCTCGCTCACCGCCAGCGAGCAGGAAGGCGTCGCGTCCATCGGCACGCCTGCGGGCGGCTTCCTCGCGAGGATAATCAACCGGCCCAGCACCTCGGGCATCCAGACCCGCTATGACGACGATGGGAAGATCGAGGTCGTTCTGCACATCGTGGTCGAATACGGCCAGGTGCTTCCCGAACTCGCCGACAAGCTGCGCCAGGCCGTAGCCGACGCGCTGCTCGTGCAGGTGGGCGTCGAGGTGGCGTCCATCGACGTGTTCGTCGACGGAATACAGTTCGCGGAGAACTAGCAGACGCTTCGTCTGCGGGAGGCCAGATGCCAAGACAGCACGAACGAACATCGGCACGCAAGTGCGCGGCCCAGATACTCTACTCGGGGGCGATACGCAACACGTCCGCCTTCGACCTGCTCGAGCAGGGAAACATGACCTGCCTCGAGAAGACGGTGTCGGACTACGCGTACGACCTGGTCAGGGGCGTCGAGGAACACAAGGACGAGCTGGACGAGAAGCTTGCCTCCATATCGAAGAACTGGTCGGTCAGCAGAATGCCGCTGATGGACCTGGCCATACTGCGCATAGCGCTGTACGAGATGCTCTACGTCGACATGGTCCCCGTGTCGGTGTCGATCAACGAGGCCGTCGAGATGGCCAAGGAGTTCGGCGGCGAGGACGACTCCCCGAAGTTCGTGAACGGGATGCTCGGAAACGTCGCGCGGCAGATCGAGGGATCCAACCCTACGGAAGGAAGCGAAGATGAGTGACGCACCGCAGGGCTTCGATGCCATGAAGTCGCGGCTGGACGAGATAGTCGACGAGGTCTCCGCCGAAGGCATATCGCTCGACGAGGCGCTTGCTCTGTACGAGGAGGCCGTCAAGCTCGGCCTTTCCGCATGCGACGTGAGCGAGGCCGACATTCTCGTAGGCGAGCAGGAGGAACCTGCGCCTTCTCACCCTGAAGCCGACGAAACCGCCCCTTTCTAAAGCCTTCCCAATGCAGCGCAAGATGCGCATACTAGACAGCATAAGCAGCCCTGCGGACCTGCATGCCCTAAGCGTCTCCGACCTGGGCATTCTTGCCAGCGAGATACGCAGCCAGATCATCGACACCACCTCCCGCACGGGCGGCCACGTGGCGTCGTCGCTCGGCGCGGTGGACATAATCCTTGCCATACACAGCGTCATCGACGCCCCGAAGGACAAGGTCGTCTTCGACGTCGGGCACCAGTCGTACGCGCACAAGCTGGTCACGGGCCGCGCCGCGGTCTTCGACACGCTTCGGTCCTACGACGGCATATCCGGGTTCCCCAGGCCCAGCGAAAGCGTCTACGACACGCATCCTTCGGGCCATGCGTCCGACTCGCTGTCGGTGGCGTCGGGCCTCGCGAAGGCCAGGCAGCTGAACGGCACGGACGAGAAGATCGTCGTCGTGATAGGCGACGCGGCCCTCGCCGGAGGGATGGCCTTCGAGGCGCTCAACTACATCGGAAGCCAGCAGCTCCCCATGGTCATAGTGCTGAACGACAACGAGATGTCCATATCGCGCAACGTCGGCGCGCTGATGAAGCACCTCGGCAACATACGGGCCACGTCGCAGTACCGCGACGCGCGCGAGCAGCTGCAGGGGATACTCGAGTCCGGCGGACGCACCAGCAACGCGTTCGTGGAGTTCGGCAAGCGCGCCAAGGAGTCCATGAAGCAGATGATCATCCCCCAGTCGATGATCTACGAGCAGCTGGGCATAGTGTGCACGCCGCCCATCGACGGGAACGACATCGGCGTGATGCGCGAGATGCTGGAGCTGGTCCTTCCCATGGACGGCCCGGTCCTGATCCATGCGGTTACCAGGAAGGGCGCAGGCTACGGGCCGGCCGAGGAGCAGGCCGAACGCTTCCATGGCGTAGGCCCCTACGACCCGGCCACTGGCGAGCCGATATCCCAGGGCGGCCCCGCCAAGACCGCCACGCAGGTGTTCAGCGAGTCGCTTGTGCGCGAGGCCGAGCGCGACGCGCGCATAGTCGCGATCACGGCCGCGATGGAGGGAGGCACCGGGCTGAAGAGCTTCAGGGCGCGCTTCCCCGAGCGCTTCATAGACGTGGGCATAGCGGAGGAGCAGGCCGTGGCCATGGCGTCCGGCCTGGCGATCGCGGGGAAGAAGCCTGTGGTCGCCATATATTCCACGTTCATGCAGCGCGCGATAGACCAGATGGCCGTGGACGTCGCCCTGCCCAACCTCGACGTCGTGTTCGCGCTCGACCGCGCAGGCCTGGTCGGAGACGACGGCCCCACCCATCACGGCGTGTTCGACCTGGTCTACTTGCGCATGCTTCCCAACATGAAGGTCATAGTGCCGTCCAGTGAGCAGCTGCTGTCCGACGCGGTGCACACGGCCTTCCGCCTCAGCGGGCCCGTTGCCATTCGCTACCCGCGCGGAAGCGCCGAGCATGACACGTACGACGGTTCGGCAGCCCCCGAGTTCCTCGAGGTTGGGAAGTCCAGGACGCTCAAGGAAGGCAGCGACGTCGCCATCCTCGCCTTCGGCCGCATGGTGAGCCGCTCGCTTGCGGCGGCTGAGATGCTTTCCGAGGAGGGCCTGTCCGTCCGCGTTGTCGACATGACCTGGGCGAAGCCCCTCGACGAGGAGGCCATCCTGCAGGCGGCCGACACCAGGCTGGTCGTGACGGTCGAGGAAGGCGTCGTGTCGGGCGGCGTCGGCGAGGGCGTGCTCGAGGTCCTTTCGCGTTCGGGTGCGCGAACGCCCACCCTCGTGCTCGGGATTCCCGACGCCTTCGTGCTGCAGGGCAAGAGCGAGCTCTTGCTGCACGACCTGGGGCTGGACGCCGAAGGCATCGCCAGGGCGGTACGCGACAAGCTTGCCTGACAACCCAGCCTGGCGATCGCGTCCGCACGCGGCATCGTGGCTCCTTTTCTTCTTATATGGTACCCTCGCGCCCTATCGGCGGCGAAGTCTGGTAGGGTAGAGGAAAGCGAAACGAAAGGAGACCGCGCTTGGGCACTCTGACCCTCGTCCTCTGGCTTGCCATAGCGGTGCTGGTCTCTGCCGTCATCGACCAGATCGTCCCAAGGGTCTCGCTGCCGCTGATACAGGTGGTCATGGGAGCCGTGATAGCGGTGTTCGCCGGGCGCGCGGTGGACGTCAACCTCGACCCCGACCTCTTCCTCGTGCTGTTCATCGCACCGTTGCTCTATCTAGAGGCCAAGGATGCGGACAAGGCGCTTCTCTGGCGCAACCGGAAGCCTATCCTGTCGCTTGCCATAGGGCTCGTCGTGATCAGCACGCTAGCCATCGGGTTCGTGGTGAACGCCGTCATCCCGTCCATCTCGCTTGCGGCCGCGTTCGCGCTCGGCGCCGCCTTGGGCCCCACCGACGCGGTCGCCGTCACGTCGCTGTCCAAGCAGGTCACGCTTCCGCAGAGGCAGTGGGGGATACTCAAGGGCGAGCTTCTTCTGAACGACGCGTCGGGCATCGTCTCGTTCCAGTTCGCGCTGGCCGCCGCGACGACCGGGGTGTTCTCGCTGCTCGACGCCGGGCTCGCCTTCGTGTTCGAGTTCGTGGGCGGCAGCATGACGTTGTCGATGTCGGGGCTTTCCCACGAATA
>CABVEH010000098.1 GCA_902497215.1 uncultured Eggerthellaceae bacterium
GCCAGGGGCAGCTGCACGCCGATGACGCCCGTGGACGCCACCAGCACCTCGGATGCGGGGCAGCCCACGGCCCGTGCGACCATGTCGGCCTCGGCGGCGCAGGCCTCAAGGCCCGCATCGCCCGTGGCGGCGTTGGCGTTTCCCGAGTTGATGGCCACGGCGCGCATGCATCCGTAGGAGGCGCATCCGGACGACGCGGCCAGCTGGGACTTGGAGAACTGCACCGGGGCGGCGCAGAACACGTTCTTCGTGAAGGCGGCCGCGGCAGCGCAAGGCTCGTCCGCAACGACGAGCGCAAGGTCGGGCTTGGACGCGTTCTTGCGGAACCCTGCGTGGACGCCGGACGCCTTGAACCCCTTGGCGGAGGAGACCCCGCCTTCGGGAAGGAAGGCGAACCCGTGCCCTTCGGCGTGTGAGTCGTTGACCATGCTCATGGCGGCCGCCTACACCGGAAGTCCCACGGAGGCGAGCCCTGCCGCCTCGGGAAGGCCGAACACGACGTTCGCGCACTGAACCGCCTGGCCTGCCGCGCCTTTGCAGAGGTTGTCTATGGCGCCGACGGCGACAAGGCTGTTGGTGCGGGGGTCGAAGGCGACGCCGACGTGCGCATGGTTGGTGCCCACCACCGATGACGTCTTGGGGAAGACGCCTTCCGGCATGACGTCGAGGAATGCGCATCCCTCGTAGAAGCCTTCGTAAAGCTCGACGAAGTCGGCCGTGGAGCCCAGGCCGCACCCCTCGCCGAGCGGGATGGTGACCGTGGACAGGAGGCCGCGGTTAAGCGGCGCCAGATGCGGCGTGAACACGATGCGGCCGGGAAGCCCGAGTATCTGCTCGATTTCCGGCGTATGCCTGTGCGTGGTGACGCCGTACGCCTCGAGGTTGTCGTTCGCGAAGCAGAAATGCGTGCGCTCGGTCGCCTTCTTGCCCGCGCCCGTGACGCCTGATATGGCGTCGACCACCACCGTCGCGCCGTCGCGCACCAGCCCCGCGCGGACGGCAGGGGCCGCAGCGAGCGAAGTGGCGGTGGGATAGCAGCCCGCGCATGCAACGAGCGCGGGAGAGCCCTGGCGCACAGCGTCCGCAGCGTCTTCCAGCGCCTGCGGGAACAGTTCGGGAAGCCCGAACGCGGCGGAGGCCAGAAGATCGGACTGCGTGTGCGCGGCGTCGTAGTAGCTTTCGTAGACGGCGGCGTCCTTCAGCCGGAAGTCGGCCGACAGGTCGACCACCGTGACCCCGGATGCAAGCAGCTCCGGTGCGTGCTTCAACGCCGCCGTGTGCGGGACGGCCAGGAACGCGACGTCAAGCGAGGACATGTCGGCCTCGCCGTTGCTTTGGAAGACGAGGTCGGTATGGCCCGAAAATGCGGGGTACGCCTTTGCAAGCGGCGTTTCGGCCAATGCGTCCGAGGTTACCGCGCAGAGGTCGAACCCTGGATGCTGGAGCAGGATGCGCGCCAGCTCGATGCCGGCGAATCCTGCGCCTCCAACGATTCCAGCCTTGTATGTCATGAGTATCAGTCCTTCGAAAAAAAAGCAGTGCCAACGGGAATGCAGCGGCAAAGGGGCCGCTTTAGCCTTTGAGAAGCTTTGCGCGAACAGCCTATGGGATGGCTTGGGAAATGCGCACGCGAAGCGCGCAGAAGCCTTCGGCTGCCGCGCTAGAGACGTCGTCGGGGATTGGCAGGAGCATGCATGGCCGAAGACGGCCCGATGAAGTATGCATATGACTCGAATGTCACGAAATGCCCCCGCTTCTTGCACCGAAGGAAGATGTGTGCCTTCGGATGCTACCATGTTCGTTCGAGTTGGTATTCTACACGAGTTCTGCAAAATGTTCCAAGTTGCAGCGAAACGGAGAGCCAGGATGAGAACCAAGCAGCCTAAAAGGCGCGAGAACGTCGACGCGATAGTCGAATACTTCGAAAGCGGCGTCAAGGACGAGGCGAAAGCGATAGGAATCGAGCTGGAGCATACGCTGGTGAAGGGCGATGGCGAGCCTGTCGCCTATTCCGACGAGTTCGGGCAGCGGTGGCTGCTGGAGCGCCTGTCGCCGGAATACGACAGCGAGATACGCTCGAGCGCGGGAAACCTGATAGGCCTTCTGCGGAAGGGGGCTTCGATAACGCTGGAGCCCGCCGCCCAGGTAGAGCTTTCCGCCGGGCCCTTCGACAGCCTTCAGGACGCCAAGCGCGAGTTCCTGCAGTTCGAGGAGCGGCTGGAAGACGAGCTTGACCCGCATGACGTTCAGCTTCTGACGCCGGGTTATCACCCCACAATGCGGGCCGTGGACCTGCAGCTTATCCCCAAGAGGCGCTACGAGTTCATGAACAGCTACCTGGGCGCCATATCGATGTTCGGCATATGCATGATGCGCGGAAGCGCGGCGACGCAGGTGTCGATAGACTACACGTCGATAGACGACTGCCTGCGCAAGATGCGGCTGGCATGCGCCTGCGTGCCCGTGTTGTCGCTGATCTGCGACAACACCCCCGTGTTCGAAGGCGACGTGCGGCCCCATCAGCTGATGCGTACAGAGGTGTGGGAGAAGTGCGACCCCGACCGGTGCATGATCGTCCCTGGGATGATGGACGAAGGGTTCACGCTTGAGGAATACGCGGAATACATCCTGGACACGCCGGCGATCGTCGAGATGGTCGACGGGCGGGAGGAGTTCACCGAGAAGACGTTCGGAGAGATATTCGCGGACGAGGCGATGACGCATGACGACGTGGAGCACGCGCTTTCGATGTTCTTCAACGACGTGCGCCTGAAGACGTACATAGAGATCCGGCCGGCCGACGCGATGCCCGTGGAGTGCGCGATCGCCTATGCCGCCCTGATAAAGGGCCTCTTCTACGACAAGGCCTCGCTGGACGCCATGGACGACCTGTTCCGCGGCGTGGGGGCCAAGGACGTGGCGGCCGCGAAGGCGTCGCTGATGGCCGACGGATACGCAGGCAAGGTTTACGGACATGCCGCCTCGGTCGTGGCCGACGAGCTGGTCAGCATAGCGCGCACGGGTCTTTCGGATTCGGACGCGGCCCTGCTCGAGCCCATCGCAGAGCTGGTCGCGAACAGGGTGACGCTTGCGGACATCGCATTGGAAGACGCGGGACAGTAGGAGGAAAGATGAGCAACGAAGGAAAGCTGGTAAAGGTCCACTACAAGGGCACGCTCGACGACGGCGAGGTGTTCGATTCGTCGTACGACCACAACGAGCCGATCGAGTTCACCTGCATGGCGGGGCAGATGATCAAGGGCTTCGACGAGGCCGTGCGCGACATGGAGGTGGGCGAGAAGAAGACGATCCACCTCGAGCCCGAAGAAGCCTATGGCGAGCGGAACGAAGAGCTGATCCAGACCATTCCGCTGGACCGGATACCGAACTCGGCCGACCTGCCCGATAGCGGGACGATCTACTTCCAGGGGCCTGACGGCATGCCCATCCCGGCCGAGGTCGTCGGCAAGAAGGACGGCAACGTCACCTTCGACATGAACCACCCCATGGCAGGCAAGCCGCTGAACTTCGAGCTGGAGCTCGTGGAGGTCGCGGACCCCGAATAGCACGGGTGTGCCATTAGAACACATCTAATGGCACATTGGCCTGCGACGTTTTTCTTTCCTTCTCGGACCACACAAGGTGTGCCATTAGATGTGTTCTAATGGCACACCCTAATTCGCGTACATGCTGGCGTACGGGCGCGAGGTGGCCGGGCGCAGCTTGAAGAACGATGCGGCCTCGGCAGGGTCGGGGCAGTCGGTTTCGCCTTCGAAATGCTGCGCATACTCGCTCAGCAGCCCCTGGACCGTGGCGATGTCGTCGTCGTTCAAGGACTCCTGGACGAGGCCTTCCGCAACCATGTCGTCAGGCAGCTTGTGACGCAGGTAGATGACCCCACCGTGCATGCCTGTGGCGATGTATTCGCCCGGACGGCCCAAGAGCAGTATGACGCCGCCTGCCATGTACTCGCCTAGGAAGCTTCCCGCGTCGCCCCCGATGACGATGACCGGGCAGCGGTTCTCGTACTGCTTCATGTGTATGCCGACCCTCCACCCGCTGTCGTCCCGGATGACGATGCGTCCTCCGCGCATGGCGTACCCTGCTGCGTCGCCGCATCGCCCATGTACGACCACAAGTCCCCCGTTCATGGTGTTGCCTATCTGGTCCTGCACGTTTCCGAAGACCTCGATCTGGCCGCCGTCCATGTAGCAGGCCATGTCGTTGCCGGGTGTTCCGTGGATTTCCAGCCGCTTGCCTTCGGGCATGGTGCATCCGATGTAGCGCTGCGCGAACACGTCGTTCAGTTGCACGACGTCGGCGTCTTCCAAGGCGCGGCGTATCTCCTCGTTGGCTTCCTTGAAATGGCTGGTGCCCAAGCTTAGCTGTGCGGTGCTTGCGTTGGTTTCCATTTCTATTCCTCCGTCCAGCCCAGTTCGTTCCTGCATGAAGGATAGCCGCGGTGCAGCCTTTCCCAGCGCACGTCTTCGGAAAGGCAGAGGTTCTGCGGCGAACCCTGGAACATGTTGGGGTCGAGGCAGCCGACGTCGGCCCCGCTTTCTATCAGCGACGTGTAGATGCCGGCGTTGTCGGGGCGGTTCAGCAGTATGTAGCCGACCAGCCTGCCGTCGCGCGTGACGAACTTGGCATAGGATTCGTCGTCGGCGAATACAGTGCTTTGATATTCGACGGAATCGGCAGGGGGGTTGATGACGCCCGACGTCAGCAGGCTGGCATCGAAGAAGTCGACGGCGTTCACCGCGAAGTCGCCCTTGTAGGGAGAGGCGTCCGCAAACCGCGCCATGTGCAGCCCGGCGCATCTCCCCTGCCTTACGGCGTTCGGCCAAAGGGCCAGCGGATGCTGCGAGCCGTCGAGCACGTCTGTTACCTGCACGACGTCGCCCGCCGCATAGACGTCGGGAAGCGACGTGCGCAGCGACTCGTCGCAGACGAGGCCGCGACCTTGCTGCGCCCCCGCATTTACCGCCAGCGCCGAGTTGGGCCTGACGCCGACGGCTGCCACCACGACGTCGCAATCGATGAAGCTTCCGTCGGTGAGGTTGGCCTTCACCGCCTTGCCATCTTCGATGGCAAACGAGCTGGCGCTTACGCCGGGTCTGCAGACTATGTCTTCGCTTTCCAGCCTGCGTTGAAGAACGGAGGCTCCCTGCTCGTCCAGCACAGCAGGCAGGATGCGCGGCGCGAGCTCGAGCACAAGGACCTCGTCGACATAACGCGAGACGGCTTCGGCGGCCTTTAGCCCTATCAGTCCGGCGCCCACGACGACCACGCGAACGGGGGC
>CABVEH010000099.1 GCA_902497215.1 uncultured Eggerthellaceae bacterium
GCCGGATGGTTATGAGGCTTGCAAGAGACCCCACGACCGTGCCTACGCCCCCGATGTTCGTGCCGACGAGAAGCGCCTGCCAATCCGCGGTGAAGTGCGACAGGAGCACAGCGGCGGGCACGTTGCTTACGAACTGGCTCAGCCCTGCGGCCGCCAGCACGCCGTCGGTTGCCATGACGCCGGTGGCGAAGTCGCTCAAGACAGGCACGCGCGCCAGGTTCCCGGCGAAGACGAAGAAGCAGACGAATGTCAGCAGAAGCGAGTAGTCCACCGCCTTGAGCGCCCTTCGGTCGGCCAACGCAAGCACTCCAGCCACGGCAATGACGGCGAAGGCCACGTGCACCAGCCTGAACACCGCAAGCATGGCGATGGCGAGGAGGATGGCGTAGACGACGAAGCGGCGCCTGTCGACGGGCATCCTGATTTCTTTCCCTGGCTCGACCTTCCTGGCCGGGGCCTTCGTCGTCAGAACCCAGGAAGCGAGCGCCACGAGCGCCACCGACGCAGCGAAGGGCGGCCCCATGGTGCGCAGGAATTCGAGCAGCCCGATCGAATAGAAGGAGTACAGGTAGAGGTTCTGCGGGTTGCCGAAGGGCACTATCATCCCGCACAGGTTCGCCGCGATGCTCTGCATGGCGAAGGTCGCGGGAAGAAGGCACGGGCATCCGGCCTTCACGAGCGTCATGGCCGACAGGGGAAGCATCACGACGAGCGCCAGGTCGTTCGTGGCCACCATCGATAGGACGGCCGTGGCGGCGACCAAGGCCAACGAGATCGACCTGGGCGAGTCGAAGCGGTCTATGGCCATCCGCGCGGCCCGGTCGAAGGCGCCGATGTAGCGGAATGCGTTCGCCACCGCCAAGACGCTGAACAGGCATCCGAGCGTCCTCCAGTCGATGTATCCCAGGTATTGCGCATCGGGAGGCACCGCGACCATCGTGGCGGCGGCAAGCGCCATGGACACAGCGAGGACGGCATGCTCCCGCACGGCACTTGCCGCCCGCGCCATGAAGGGTCGGGAAGGGACGTCTGCGGGAGGGGTGCGGAATGTGCAACGCATGTGCATATTATGCACCTCTTGCAGGCGCAGGATGCCCTTAGACTTCCAAGCATAGGGATAGTCGAACTAGGAGGTATTGCCATGGATATGAACCTCGCCGTACTCATCGCCATGCTGGTCCTGATGGTCGGGGGCGCGCTGCTCCTCAACTTCCAGATCAAGCACCAGGCGAAGAAGGAGCAGGCCGAGAAGCAGGCCCAGCAGAAGAGCGCTCCGGCGGCCACGGGCGTGGCGGCCACTGCGAAATAGGGCGCACGGCTCCATCATCTAGGGAGGCCCCGCTTCGGCGGGGCTTTTTCATTTGCAGGGCGTGTGGTTTATGATTGTCTCGAACCGCAACCGCTACGCGTCGTCGGAGGCATGCGCGTGAACATCGACTACCTAAGCGAATTCGTGCACCTTGCGGGAAGCCTCAGCTTCCGCCGCACGGCCGAGCACTTCTACGTCAGCCGCTCCGTCATAAGCCGCCACTTGCACGCGCTCGAGGAGTCTCTGGGCACCGTGCTGCTGGAACGCACGGCCCAGGGAGTGGCGCTGACCGAGGCGGGGAAGGTGTTCCTGCAGGACGCACAGACCGTGCTGCGCGACTGGGAGCTTGCCTGCACGCGCGTGAAGGCCGTGTCGGGCGACGGGGACAAGCTGGTGCGCGTCGGCTACCTGCGCAACGCCGCGCGTCCGTTCCTGGCGTACTTCGTGCAGTCCATGGCGCACCATCATTCCGAGGTGCATCTGTCGCTGCTGTGCATGGAGTACCAGGAGGCGCGCCAGGCCATGGAGGACGGCGCCGTGGACATCGCGATCGGCATAAACGTGAACGAGTCCCTTTCGAACAACTACCGCTCCACGCTGATCTACGAGGACCGCTTCGTCGCCGCGTGCAGCCGATCGCACCCCGTGGCCAAGGGGGACAGCGTGACGCTCGATGCGCTGCGCGACGTGAAGTGCCTGGTTCCCGACAGCTACGTGGCGGCCGGCCTGGCCTCGGTGGCCAGCGAGCTGATCGACGACGACGCGCTGGCCGAGTCGGAGAGTGTGTACAAGGACATGGACCTGCTTTACCTGAAGCTCCAGACCGAGGAATGCGTGGCGTTCGTGTCGGGCCTCAACGCGGCCATGTTCGAAGGGTCGCTGGCGATACTTCCCATAGAGGGCCTGGATACCCGCTTCACCGTCAGCGCCTATTACCAGGACGGGTTCGAAGGCGCCGCCTACGGGCTGTGCCGCGAAGAGTTCGAGGCCTGCAGGCGCTTCCTAGCCGAGGAGCTGCCCGATGTGCCGCACTGGCGGTGATGTTTGCAGTGGCTGATGGGGGCGATCAACGTACGAAGGAGCAGCTGAAGGCGGCGGTGCTGCAGGCTCTTCCCAAGCTCAACGAAATGCTTCTGGAGGAACGCGGACAGGGGACGGGGCCACTTGGCGACGACCCGCAGGAGCAATGGGACCTGTTCCGCGCGCTTGTGAACACGCGTCCTGCCGAGCCTGCGTCCGAGGAGTTCCTCGCGCTGCAGGACGAAATGCTTCAGGACCTGCTGGCCTACCGCAGTGTGACCGAGGTGCGCGAAATCGAGCTTGCGACGGGCGCCAATGGAATGCGGCTATGGCGCGGCGACATAACCACGCTGGCCACGGACGCCATAGTGAACGCCGCCAACTCGCAGATGCTCGGCTGCTTCGTTCCCGGGCACTACTGCATAGACAACGCCATCCACACGTTCGCGGGCGTTCAGCTGCGCCTTGAGTGTGCGCGCCTGATGGCCGAGCAGGGATACCCCGAGCCCACCGGAATGGCGAAGGCCACGGACGCGTTCAACCTTCCAGCCAGGCACGTGATCCACACCGTCGGCCCCATAGCGGAAGGCATCGTCACGCAGGCCGACAGGGCGCTGCTTGCGAACTGCTACACGTCATGCCTGGACGCCGCGACCGACCTGGGATGTGGGTCCATCGCGTTCTGCTGCATAAGCACGGGCGTGTTCGGCTTCCCGCAGAGGGAGGCTGCCGAGACCGCGGTCGCCACGGTGCGCGACTGGCTGTCCCGCAGCGGCTGCGGCATGACAGTGGTGTTCGACGTCTTCGGCGACGTCGACGAGGCGCTGTACCGGCGGCTGCTTTCGATGTGATTGGCTGACCCTTCCGAAAGAATAGTAAACTTGGGGAAACGGCGCAGCCGCAGCAACCTAGCTGCAGCAACCCCAAGGAAGAGAGGCCGACCATGACCACATTGTTCGTTAACGCCTGCATGCGAGGAAAGGACGATTCGCGCACGTACGCGCTTTGCCGCGAGTACCTCGCCGGGAAGCCCGACGTGGTGGAGGTCGACCTGACCAAGAACGAGCTAGCGCCCTTCGACGCCGAGAAGGTGGCCTACCGCGTAGCCAAGCAGGAGGCGCGCGACTGGGACGACCCGATCTTCGCGCTGTCCCGGCAGTTCGCGGCCGCCGACGAGATAGTGGTCGGCGCGCCCTACTGGGACATGTCGTTCCCGTCGGCGCTGAAGGTGTACATCGAGCACGTCAGCGTATGCGACATCGCCTTCCACTACACCGAGGACGCCCAGTGCGAAGGCCTGTGCAAGGCGAAGAGCCTCACTTACATCGCCAGCTGCGGAGGCTTTGTCGAAGGGGCCAACTTCGGATACGAGTATCTGTGCGGCATCGCCAAGATGTTCGGCATCCCCGAGACGCGGTTCGTCGCGGCGGAAGGTCTGGACATCGTGGGCATCGACGTGGACGCCCAGATGGACAAAGCCCGCGAGCAGATGCGCAAGCTCCCCTAGCCTTTTCGACTGCCGTCTTGCTTTGAGCGTGTCATTCGATGTGTTTGAATGGGCGCTCGTGAGATGCTAGCGGAGGCGGTATCTTCTTGCTGAACCTCGCAAAATGTCGAAATCGTAGATTCGGTAGGTTCTCCTAGCAGGTTAGAAAAGAGGGACTTCGCCCTTAAGGAAGGCGTCCAGGGGAGCGTCTTGGCTGCCGACGACGATGCTCTTCGACTGGGCGAAGCGCTGATGGAACGCATCAAGGCCGCCAAGGCCCTTCACGCGCCCGCTCTTGACTTCAATTGCGGTCAGGGCATTGCCATCCTGCAGCACAAAATCGACCTCTTTCGTCCCGTCTCGCCACCAGAACACCTTGAAGTTCTCCGCCTTCGCCCGCTTCGTCAGATACGCACCTACGGCGCTTTCAACGAGGTGGCCTCGTACGGCCGAATCTGTCAGCAGCGCATTGCGCCCAGGTCCATAGGTCGCCGTCATCAGCGACGTGTCGTGGACCATGAGGCGAGGGGACGATGCCCGGCTCTTCATCTGCTTGCCTGTGTATTTCTGAAGGCCGCTGAGCAGCCCTGCGTCACCGAGAAGCGTCAGGTAGTGGGCTATCGTGGTGGCGTTGCCGGCATCGTCCAGCTGCCCAAGGAGCTTGCGGTACGACACCTCCTGTCCGGAATAGGCGCAACCCAGCGAGAAGAGCGCGTCCATCAGGGCGGGCTTCGTTATGCGGTCGAGCGAGATCACGTCCCGGAAGACGCTGGGGGCTATGATGGAATTCTGCATGTACGACAGCCACCTGTCGGGGTCGGCCTTCAGCTCTGCGGCGCCTGGATAGCCTCCGAAGAAGAGGTAGTCGTCCAGCGTGAAGCCGAACGCCTCCTTGCATTCGGAAAGCTCCCATTGTTGGCAGGGGATCACCTCGAACCTTCCGGTGAGGGCTTCACGCAGGCCGTGCTGCAGCAGCAGTGACGACGACCCCGTGAGGATGACGCGGAGGTCGATGCCGTTGTCCGAGTCCTCGTCCCAGAGCTCCTTTACCACGGAAGACCACTGGGATACGAGCTGTATCTCGTCGATAGCCAGGATGTACGGGTCGCGCCCTGCGGCCTGACGTGCCTCGTCCCACTGCCTTCGCAGCCAGTCGCGCGAGGCGGGGATGTCCTGTGACGCCCTTGCGAGGGAGCTGGGCACGTCGAGCGCTTCAAGCGCTTGCCTGACGGCCGTGGTCTTCCCGGTCTGGCGTGGGCCGACGACCACCTGGATGAACTTGCGTGGCTCGCGCATGCGGGATTCGAGCGTGTTTACGATGCTGCGCCTGAATGCAGGAAGCATTGCGGCTCCTTCCCCTGTTTTCCCAGGAGAATAGCAGGAAAATGAAAAATGTTCAATGACTGAACATTTTTGTTCAGTCATTGAACATGCCCTCATGCCTTGCGGCGTGGAAGACCCT